>JANXWN010000240.1 GCA_025351125.1 Caulobacteraceae bacterium
CTAAAATCGCGAGGTCGTCGGCCGTTGATAGAGGGGCCGAAGTGAAGGGGCGAGGCGCGGATCGATCAAACCCGCCGACGCTTAGGCGGACGACAGCCGTTGTGCGGCATGGGCGTGACGTCGCGGATGGTGGTAATGATCATACCCGCCGCCTGCAGGGCGCGAAGGGCCGATTCGCGTCCCGAACCAGGGCCGGAAACGTTGACTTCCAGGGTTTTGACCCCGTGTTCGGCCGCTTTCGCGCCGGCGTCTTCCGCCGCCATCTGCGCGGCATAGGGCGTCGACTTACGAGACCCCTTGAACCCCATATGGCCGGCGCTGGACCAAGAGATAGCGTTGCCCTGCGCATCAGTGATGGTGATCATGGTGTTGTTAAACGAGGCGTTCACGTGCGCCACGCCGGAGGTGATATTTTTACGCTCGCGTTTTTTAACGCGCGTCGGTTCCTTGGCCAATTTCGTTAAAAACCTTTGCTATTTCTTCTTGCCGGCGATCGGCTTGGCGGGGCCTTTGCGGGTGCGCGCATTGGTGTGGGTGCGCTGACCGCGGACCGGCAGGCCCTTGCGGTGACGCAGGCCGCGATAGCAGGCCAAATCCATCAACCGCTTGATGTTAACCGATGTCTCGCGGCGAAGATCGCCCTCGACCTGATAGTCGCGGTCGATGGTTTCGCGAATTTGGATGACTTCCTGGTCGGACAATTGGTTGACCCGCCGCGCATCCTCGATGCCGACGCGCTTGACGATTTCTTGCGCCTTGGTCGAGCCGATGCCGTGAATGTATTGAAGCGCGATCACCACGCGTTTGTTAGTCGGTATATTGACGCCTGCGATACGGGCCACGCCGTTATTCTCCTAATCACGACAAATTGGCGCGAAACGACCCGTCTTCCCTGCCCCCTGGCCGGGGGAGGGTTGACGCGTCATTCGCGCTGCTTTCGCGGAAGGGCTTGTTATAGGATGCAGGGCGCCGGCGTCAATGGCGCGGCGCGGGAAAAAGCGTCAGGAATTAAATGTCGGAACGTCATTTTTTGATTTTTAGCCTTGCGACGAGAACGTGAAGCGCAGCCGTCCGGTCACGGAGCGGGACTAAGCCGCCAGACCGTGTCGCCGACATCGTCGGCGATCAGCAAACCGCCCGCCTTATCCATGGCCAGCCCGACGGGGCGACCGTGGACATGGCCGTCGCCGGTCAGAAAGCCGGTGACCACGTCGCGGGCTGGGCCGGAAGGGCGACCGGCGGCGAACGGCACGAATACCACCTTATAGCCGTTGAACGGGCTGCGATCCCAACTGCCGTGTTCGCCGACGAAAGCGCCGCCGGCATAGAGCGCGGGCCAGCCGGGGCCGACGTTAAAAACCAGACCAAGCGGCGCGACGTGCGAACTTAGGGCATAATCGGGCACAATCGCGTGGGCGACGAGATCGGGTCGCTCCGGTTTGACGCGGGGATCGAGATGTTGGCCATAATAGCTGTACGGCCAGCCGTAAAAGCCGCCGTCTCGCACCGAGGTCAAATAGTCGGGGACCAAATCGGGGCCGATCTCGTCACGCTCGTTAATCACCGCCCACAGTTGGTGCGTGGTCGGCTCGAATTGCAGGCCGTTGGGATTGCGCAGGCCAGTGGCGAAGGGCCGATGCGCGCCGGTGGCGCGATCGATCTCCCAGATCATCGCCCGGTCACGTTCGGCTTCGATCCCGTTTTCGGTGATGTTGCTGTTGGAGCCGATGCCCACGTAGAGCTTGGTCCCGTCGGCGCTCGCCACCAAGCTCTTGGTCCAGTGGTGATTGATCGGCCCGGCCGGCAAATCGGTCAGCTTGACGCCGGGGGCGGTGATTTGGGTGGCCCCCTCGACGTAGGGATAGCGCATCACCGCGTCGGTATCGGCGACGTAAAGATCCGAACCGACCAGGGCTATGCCGAACGGCGATTTGAGGTGATCGAGAAAAACCGTGCGTATCCGCGCCCGACCGTCCGGGCCGGGATCACGCAACAGCACGATGCGGTTCGCGGCCTTGTTCGGCGAGGAATCCCACGACTTGATCCAGCCCATGATCATATCCTTAGGGCGATTGATCGGGGCCTTTGGTCCGCCACTCTCCACGGTCAAAACATCGCCGTTGGGTAGCACAAACACTGACCGCGGGCTGTTTAAGTTGGTCGCAACGGCGACGATCCGCAGGCCCGGCGGTACGATCGGGATCGCCGCCCCCCAGGGCTGAGGAATGGCGATTTTCATCGGCGGGAAGATGTAAGCCCGCGGCGCCGGGAGATAGGGGTTGGAACCGATCTGCGCGCGGGGATCGACGACCTTGCCCTCGCAGGCGGCCAGGACAAGCATTAAGGGCAAGGCCGCCGCAAGATTGAGGGCCCCGCGCATCGCTAGACGCCGGGGGATTGCGAACAGGCTCATCACGAATTCCCCGCTTGCGATGGCCACGCCCGCCCCCAACCAACCGTGCCATTGATCAACAACAACACGACCACGATGGTCGAAAGCGTCACGCCCGAGGGGCTCACCGCGGTATAGCCGTCGCGGCTGTGAATCAGGGCGTTGAGCACCGACAGCGAAAATATCAGCATGCTCAACACCAGGTGCATGCCCCCGGTGCGGGTCTGCGGCCTGCGCCGCCCAAAGCCGTAGGCGGCCGCTTCGGCCGCCACGGCAAAGCCGCCGACGATGCAGCCCGCGGTCAGCAGCCAGATCGAAAATGTTTCCCACTGACCCAGATATGTCTTGAGATAGGCGAGGTCGCACAAGAGCGTCCCGATGAAACACGTGAGCGCGATGGGTCTTAGGGCGCCGTCGACAAAACGCGCGGCGGTCAATAGGGCGGGTTGGTTTTGGGGATCGTTCATATTTTCTCTGACCGGCGGCGTGAACTGCGCCGCTTAATACGCGCGGCGGCGCGGTACCGTTCCCTCGGCGGCGGCGTGGTTCAGAACTTATGAGGCGAGGCAGGGTCGAGCGTGCAAAAACGCCATCGGCGCCGCGAAATTCTAACCGATATCGGCGCCTGACAGACCGTCAGGTGACGCCGAGCGACGTCGCCATGGCCGCGTCGATGCCCGCCGCGACGGCGCCCACCGCCGCCATGCCGTCGACTTCGACGAGCTTTTTCCGCGCTTGATAGTAGGGGAGCAGAGGGGCCGTATCGCGGTTGTAGGCGGCCAAACGGATCACGAAGGCATCGGGATTGTCGTCGGGGCGACCGGACTCGGCGAACCGACCGGCAATGCGCGCTTTCAGCGCAGCATCGTCAACCTTCAGGCGGATCACAAGATCGATGTTGTGATCTCGCCGGGCGAGCATGGCGTCCAGCGCTACCGCTTGCGCCACGGTGCGCGGGAAGCCGTCGAAAATAGCGCCGCCGGTGCCGTCGAGACCCGGTAGTCGGTCTTCGATCAGACGGATGACGATGTCGTCGGTAACCAGTTCGCCGGCGGCCATAATGCCCTCAACGCGTTTTCCGAGCGCCGAGCCGGACGCGACGGCGGCCCGCAGCATGTCGCCGGTGGATAATTGCACCATCCCCCGAGTTTCGATCAGACGCTTAGCCTGCGTTCCCTTGCCCGCCGCCGGCGGACCAAACAGGATCAGGTTCATACTCCCCCCCACTATCCCGACATCAACTTTACAACGACAAACGCTTAGAGCACGATGATTTTAGACGGAACCGTCCAAAATCTGAATCGGGCTCTAAAAGTAAAAGTGTAGAG
>JANXWN010000267.1 GCA_025351125.1 Caulobacteraceae bacterium
GAAAGTGAATCAAATCCCCTCGGGAGCCGCGGCAGGAAATCGTAATTGGGGCCGGATGATCCCGCCGCGGGCTCTTGCGGAACGGCATTAGATTACGGGAGTTAATGGCAGGCCCCTTCCTATTTACGCCGCGGAGCCCCCATGGCCACCTCCTATGTTCGCTACGCCGCTGACGTTGAAACCGTCGTCAGGCTGACTCACCTCCTAAGCGAACTGCTGGTGAATCGCCGCTCGCTCTTACCGTGCTATCTACATGTCCTTGAAATCTGAACGCCTAGGGGCCGGGCGTCCCCTGCTTATGGTCCACGGGCTTGGTGGAAGCATACGGTCGTGGGACACGATCGTGGCGCCCCTGAGCCTCTCGCGGGAATTGATACTGATCGACATGCCCGGGCATGGCGGGTCGCCACCGGTTCCAGGACGGCAGACCATCTCCGCCTTCGCCGACGCCCTCACGGAATTCATCGAGAGTGAGGGGCTTGGCGCGGTGGATCTGGTCGGCAGTTCCGTGGGCGGTCGCTTGGTGCTGGAGCTGGCCCGGCGTGGCGTCGGTGGTGATTGCGTCGCCCTCGATCCAGGTGGCTTTTGGCAAGGCTGGGAGACAAGATTTTTTCAAACGACAATCGGCGCATCTATCCAGCTTGTCCGAGGGCTCCAGTCTGTGATGCCGTTCATGTCGCGTCATGCGGCCACGCGGACGCTGCTGCTGGCCCAGTTATCTGACCGACCTTGGGCGCTCGCGCCCGCGGTCGTCCTGACCGAGATGCGGACCTTTGCCGCCACGTCGGTTTTTGACGAAATGGTGCGCGAGCTGGCAAACGGCCCCTTGCAGGCTGGGACGGCTTCCACGCCCGGACGCGTGACCATCGGCTGGGGCCGCCAGGATCGCCTTCTCCTGCCTCGCCAAGCCCATCGCGCTCAGGCCGCCTTCCCAAACGCCCGGCTGCAATGGTTTGAAAGGTGCGGCCATTTTCCTCATTGGGACCAGCCTGGACAGACGGTTCGAACTATACTTCAGGCGACAGGCTAACCGACGTTCGGTGATCGGAAATGGCTCGGCCATTCAAAGACGCATTGCGGGCAACCACAGGTCTGTTCGCAGAGTCTAAATGAAAGTAGGCGCTGCAGTGAACTCGCCAAAGGCCGGTGATCAGGTGGCTACATAGTTTGAATGCAATGGGGCGACGGCGCCGGCAAACAGTGGCCCATCAGCACGCCAGCAGACTCACGATTTAGACTAACGACTTTAATGGGTCGCAAGCGCGACGGCGGCCGCGTGGGCGAGTGGGTCCAAATAGATCAGGGCGATAAACACGCCGGGAAAGGCGAAAGCGGCCGCCGCATAGGCGACCAGGCTGGCGGCGGGCGTCGGGGTGTCTGTTGGGCCGACGGCAGGATCGAACCACATCAATTTGATCAGTTTCAGATAATAAAACGCCGCCACCACGCTGCCGACCAGAGCGGCGACGGCCGCGGGAGCGAGACCGGCGCCAAGCGCCGCTTTGAACACGTAAACTTTCGCCCACAGACCGCTGAACGGCGGCAAGCCCAAAGCCGATAGCGAGAAAAAGGTGAGTGCCGCCGCCATGCCTGGGCGCTCGCGAGCGAGCCCGGCGAAGTCTTGCAAGGCCTGCATCGACTTGCCCTCCCGGCTAAGAGCGGTGAGGCAGGCAAAGAAGCCGGTCACGTCTATGACATAAAGCACCATGAACATGATCATCGACTGAATGCCGACGATGCCGCCCGCGGCCAAACCAATCAAAGCGTAGCCGATCGCGGCGATCGAGGAATAGGCCCAAAGCCGTTTGAGGTCTTTCTGCGCCAGCCCGGCGAAAGCGCCGACGGTGACTGAAATCAGCGCCATGGCGATCACCACCTGTCGCCATTGATCGACCGCACCGCCGAACGCCTCACTCAAAACACGGGCCAGCAGGATCATCGCCGCCAGCTTGGGGGCGCCGGCGAAGAAACCGACGACCGGGGTGGGCGCGCCTTCGTACACGTCCGGCGTCCACATGTGGA
>JANXWN010000288.1 GCA_025351125.1 Caulobacteraceae bacterium
CGGGCATCGTCCGCGGCGGCGGCGGCGAGGGGGCGGTGGCCGCCGGTCCCATCGGTTTGGGCGCCGAAGCGCAGGCGGACAGGGTCGCGGCGATCAAGCCGATCAGCGTCGCGCGGGTGGCGAAAGAGCAAGAAAGGGGCATGCGGGTTTCCTTCATGGGTTCATCGTCCGACCGCCTTGTCGGCCGACAAACTCTTCTAGAGAGGGGATGTTCCGATCGATCATTAAGGGGAACAGACCTTTACACTATGACAACGCCAAGGCGCTTCGGGCTACATTACGGCAATAACGCCGACCACGCCGGGTCGGACGCATGCGCGCCGTAGGGAGCCGGGGCCAGTTGGCGCCCGGAAACGTCGATGGTCCAAAGACGCGCTCCGCCGCCGGTGTCGCGCGAAAATAAGATCACGTGGCTGTTGGGCGCCCAGGTGGGCCCCTCGTCGAGGTAGCTGTTCGAGAGTAAACGCTCGTTTGAACCGTCGGCCCGCATTACGCCGATGTGGAACTCGCCCGCCTCCTGCTTGGTAAAAGCGATCAATTTGCCGTCCGGGCTCCAGACCGGCGTCGTGTAGCGCCCCGAACCAAAAGAAATCCTATGCACCCCCCCGCCGTCCGCGTTCATCACGTACAATTGCGGCGAGCCGCCACGATCCGAATTGAACACCATCTGACCGCCGTTTGGCGAAAACGACGGTGAGGTATCGATGGCCGCGTCGCTGGTTAACCGCGCCGCCGCGTGACTGGCCAGATCCATCACATAGATATCGGTGTTGCCGTCCTTTTCCAGTGAAAACGCCACCTTGCGACCATCCGCCGAAAAGCGAGGCGCAAACACCATACCGGGAAACCGGCCGAGCGATTCTTGGCGACCGGTTTCGATGTTCATCAGATAGAGCGTCGAGCCATTCGGCCGCAGCGCCATGTAAACCACGTCTTGGCTGTTGGCCGAAAAGCGCGGCGTGAAGGCCAATGACGCGGCGTCCGTCAGATAACTGGGGCTCGCCCCGTCCTGATCCATGATCTGCAGGCGCCGGACGGGTTTGGCTTTCGTCCCGCTTTCGGCGACGAACACCACGCGGGTGTCGAAATAACCGGCTTGTCCGGTGAGCTTGGTATAGACGGCGTCGGCGATCTTGTGCGCCACGCGCCGCCAGTTCGCCGGCGTGGCGGTGAACTCGGTACCGATCAACGATTCGCCGGCGTAAACGTCCCACAACCGCACGTCCGCCCGCAGACGGCCCGCGCCGTCAAGGCTCACCTGCCCGATCAACAAACCTTGAGCGCTGACCGCTTTCCAGCCGTCGAACCCCGGCTTGAGGTTTATATCGCCGCCAAGCGCCGGGAAACTCGCCGGATCGAGCGCGCGAAACAGACCCGACCGCTGCAAATCGTCGATCACAACCTGTGATATCCGCGCCCCTTCGGCCGCGCCGCTGAAAGCGGGGACGGCGATCGGCACCGGCTGTGTCGCGCCCTGATCGACGTTGATGACAATGTCCGCGCGGGCCGCGCAAACCAACATCAAAGACGCCAATCCGACGGCGACCCCAACCAATCTTCCCTCCCCATTCTTGGGATGGCGAGTCGCGTCAGCGACGGGGGTGAGGATTTTGGACGGTAGCGCAAGACCCCGCCTCGCCCGCTTCGCGAGTCGTCCTCCCCAGACGGAGAGGCAGGAGGAAAGGTCGATATCACCAATGCAAAATCGCATATGCAGTGTTCCTAATGACCGGCGCAAGCCGATTTGGCGTTGAAATTTACGGTAAAAATTTGGTCGCGATAGACCGCGCCGTAAGGCGAACCGGCATGAACCGCGTCAATGGCGCGGCGCGCGGCGGCGGCCAGGATCGGATCGGACGAGGCCTCGCGGCCAGCGGCGGTCACCCGACTGTCGACGCGACCGTCGACACCAACATGAAACCGCACCGGGACCACCACGCTGTCGGCGCCTTCGACGCCGCAATTGGGATTCCACAGCCGCTCGAGCAATTGCTGCAGGCCCGCCTGATCGCTCTGCGAAACGCCGTGTCCGGCGTCGACGCGCGCCCGCAAGTCGGTTTCGATCTGAGCCAAGCCACGTTTGGCCAAGGCCGGATGGGCGATTGCGGGATGCGCCGTATGCGCCAGACTGGCCTGCAGCGCGTCGAGATTGAGGGCGGGGCTTGGCGGTTGCGGCTTGGCGCGCGCCGTTACCGCCGGCTTAACCGGTGCGAGCGCGGCCTTGGCCACCGGCCGGTTCGGCGCGGGTTTCGCGGGCGACGGACGCACCAGCGCGGCGGGCGGTTCGGGAGCCTTGGCATCGACTACTGGCGTTTCGGTTCGCGCTTGCCGAACCACCGGCGCCGCCTGCGCTTTGCGGGAATCGGTAACCGGCGCGCGCAACACGACGGTGATCGGCACCACCGTGCCCAACGGCATAACCGATGAAGGTTTGGCCACGAAGGTAAGCCAAGCCAGCAGCCCCAGATGCAGCGCCAGCGCGGCTATAAAGGCCGGCGTCAGTGGTTCGTCACGACGGCGGGCCACGGCGCTCATCGCTTGCGCGGCGCGTCCGGCGCCACACCGGACGACGGCCCGCCAGTATCGGTAATCAAATCGATGCTGGAAAAACCGGACGCCGACAGGCTGGCCATCACCTGCGCCACCCGTGCATACGCCGCGCGGCCGTCGGCGCGCACGTAAATCGGCTTGTC
>JANXWN010000403.1 GCA_025351125.1 Caulobacteraceae bacterium
TTCCGACCGGCGAACTTATCATCACATCGGGACGCCCGGTGCTGGTCACGCCCGCCCGCAGCCGCCCGTTGGTCGGTGACAAGATCGTACTCGCCTGGAAGGACTCCCGCGAAGCGCGGCGCGCGATGAGCGACGCGCTCCCATTTTTTCAGCTCGCTCAGTCGGTGATGGTGTTGGAATTTTGCGGAAAGAACGACGTCGCCGACGCCGAACTTCGCACCAAAGATGTCGTGACCGCCTTGACACGCCATGGTGTCGCCGCCGTCACAAAGGTCGTCGTGGGCCCCGGCGACGCGCGCCCCATCGCGCGCGAGGCCGCCGCCTTCGGCGCCGACATGATTGTTGCGGGAGGGTATGGCCACAGCCGCCTCGGCGAGTGGGTGTTCGGCGGCGTGACGCGCGACCTGCTTGAGCAATGCGCGCAATATGTGCTGCTCAGCCACTAGCCCAAAGGACAGTCGCGTTGGAACGCCCTATCCCCCCTCCAAAGGTGCTACTTTTTTCGGGCACGGCGCTCTAGGCTGTGTTGACGAAGTGGATTCCCAAATCACCTAATCACTGATTCAAGGCTTCTCTTTGAGGAGGGCGGCTTTGGTTCGGGGTTTGATGTCGGACGAGGAGTGGGCGTTCTTCGCGCCGTTTGTGAGGTTACAGCAACCGTTGCTCAGAGCGGCCCAGCCGATCCAGGCGCACGACCGCGAGCGTGTCGCCAGGGCGGGCGTAGGCGAGCAAGTCCGCCAAGCCAGGACCGTCCATGGTCTTTCCGGAGGCTCTGTTGCAAAAAATGGTCTGAGCGACGTTGTCTGGCGCGTCCTTTTCTTCAAACGGTAGAAACACCGAAATTCCGTTCGATCAGGTGCACCTCTCCCATCACACCGCCGCCATACTGCCAGAGCGCGGCCTGGCCTTTGCGCAGGGCGTGCATCACCTCGAAACCTTTGATCGTCGCATAGGCCGTCTTGAGCGATTTGAAGCCGTAGTGCTGGACCCATCGATACAGCGTCGTGTGATCGACATCGACGCCGCGTTCATCGAGCGCGAGGCTGCTGTCGATCGCGCGTGCGTAGACATATTCCCGCGCCGCGTTGCGACCTTTGTGTGCTCCCAAGGCAATCCAGTCGCGGGGTAACGAGCGCCCCAAAGCGTCGAGTTCGATGACGAGCCAAAGGTCGCCGTTGTCGGCGAACTTCGCCTGTAGTCTGTTTTGCAACGGTCGATTTACCGACGGCGGCCGGTCCGGTGATCGCGATCAATCTCGACATTTGGTGGCCCCAAGCCCGGTCGGTCGACCCTTAGCGACGCAGCAAAACTAGCGACAAGGGAATGGTTTTGTGGAGCCAACTTCTGGCCGCGACCCAATGTCCGCTAATCACTCATCGGCGAGGTTCGAAAGGTCCGATGATTGGCGTAGGCGCGTCAATTGCGCTTGAACCACTCAGCCCGTCTGTCGCGGCAGTCACGGCCTGCTCTATTTGCCTATCCCACCTGTCGCGAGCCAACGAGCACATTGATCACCGAGGGCCTCGCGGGCCCGCAGTTCATAAGCTTCGACGTCAGCAGCCGGCAGGGCGTCACGCCAACGCCCGTTGATCCCTTTGTTGATGAAGGTCGAAGGGCCGCCTTCCCAGAAGGCCCCGCCAAGGGGGGCGGTGTAACGCGCATGCGCCTTCATATAATCGAATGTGCAGTGTTCAACGATCGTCGGCCACCGCGCCTGGTCGATGGAAATGTCGAGAAATTCCGCGATTTTCCTCATCTCGCCGGACATGTCTGCCTTCAGTTGGTCAAAATGAATCAACATCACGTTTGGCAGGTCGCGCGCCGCCCACCAGGTCCGGATGTTTTCCCAGAAGGGCCACCACGGGTACCCATCCTGAGCCAGCCAATCGCGAAAGTATCGCACGACGTCCGCTGTTGGGGGAACCATGTCCGGCCCCGCGCCGCGCCGGGGATTATTGTTGAACGCCACAAAAGCCTCAGGGATAAAGTTCGATTGATGGTGGTGCATGCTCCACACCACGTCCCGACCGTCCCTGCCGACATAGAGCTACTTGGCCTTCGGCGAGAACACGAGAGCGTCGAGAGGAAGATGGGTCTTGATGAAGCGGCGATGCGTTTGCGCCTTCAGGCCCTGCAGCATGGGCTCAAGCGGAGGGACAACCATGTCCAGCCAGGGTGACAGGTCCGATACGGGCACATCCTCCTGGCCATTAAAAACCAACTGGCCGATGATCTGCTGCATCCAGGTCGTGACCGATTTTCCCCAGGTGCCGATGACGATGTCGTCGTCACGAAACTCGAAATCGTTCCAAACACGCGAGTCGAAATAGGTGTCGTGGATTTCCCTCCTCTTTACGGGCCATTTAATATCTTGGCTCTGCATTGTTTCCTCCTGAATATTGGTCATTCGCGCCGTCTGCTTGCGGGCGCGGCCGCGAGGCTATTTCGGCTTTCAGCGCGAACCGTCTTAATTAATGTTTTCTTCGGCGCCGCGTGCGATCGACTGTAAAAGTTCACTAAATCGCCGAGCATAAAGTGCGGTATTGAACAGGTCAAAGCCCATCCGGCCTACCGTTAAATGCGCGCGCGCTGCGGCGAGGCGGGTGGGATCGGTCAGCAACGCTTCGGCCCGCGCGTCGTAGGCGTCCAGGTCGGCGGTGATGAAATCGTCAAGCCCGACAGCGCCGATCAGGCTGCCGGCCACGCGAGAGGCGAAGGTTTCGCCGGCGATAGTGAGCACCGGAGCGCCCGCCCACAGAGCGTCGCTGGTCACGGTGTGACCGCCGCACGGAAACGTATCGAGCACCAGGTCGGCGCAGGCCAGTCGCGCGAGGTGGACCGAATATTCCGCGAAAGGCGCGAAAATGATGCGGCTCTGGTCCATGCCGCGGACGGCGGCTTCTCGCCGCAGATTGATTTCGTGCGCCGGTGCGTCGGGAAACCGCAACAGCCAGAGGATTCGCCGAGGATCGCGGCGCAACAGCCTGGCCCAGACATCAAACACATCTGGCGTGATCTTGGCCGGTTGCCCGAAATTGGCCATCACAACCCTATCGCGCGACAGGCCGAAGTCCTCGCGCCCAAGCGTCGCCGGCAGAAGGCGCGCACGCAGGAGCTCGAGGGGATGCGCGCCGAGCC
>JANXWN010000430.1 GCA_025351125.1 Caulobacteraceae bacterium
AAGCCGCTGCGGCACAAAATAAAGCTGCCGGTGCAGAGGCCGATGAGAGGCACGCCCGCCTCGGCGACGCGCCCCAAATACCGCTCCGTGGCGTCGTCGATCTGCCGTCCGGCATGCAAAATTCCGCCGACAACAACCACATAATCCAAGTCGCGCGGATCCAGGAAATTACTGGTCGGCGTGGTCATCACCCCGCAACTGGCGCGCAAGGGATCGGGGCGGCTGGCCATGATCGACCACTGCACGTTGACCGGACGGCTGCGATCGCCCTCGTCCGCCGCGAGACGCAAATGATCGATGAACAGAGCGAAAGCCGACAAGGTGAAATGATCGGCCAGGATAATACCGACCCGCAGGGGCGCCCGAGTCGTGGGCTTGGCGTCAATCCAGTCGGTCATGCCGTGGGCCATGGCGATAGATGCCGAGAGTGGGCCGGGTTTGGCAAGGGTCCTCAAATTTCGCGCGCGCCCCCCGTGAGTAGAATTTCGCGCACGTAGGCGCTGAAGGAGCGCCAAACCTCGAGGTGAAACGTGGCTTTGTTGATGCGCCAGAGCACGATCTCGGCCTTTGCAAGGATAGTGCGGGTGCACATGCCGACCGGGAAAGCCGCGATATCCAGATCGAGAGGGCAGCCGACGTTCAACACCTCGGCGGCGTCCTCGCCCGTCAGGATGAAAGCGATCTGGCGGGCGGTCACCTCCACCACGGCGTGCGGGTTGCCGCCCATCGCGGTTTCCAGAGCGGCGGCGAGGATTTCGGCCTGATCGAGGGGGGCAAGAACCAGCCACTCGTCAGGGCCGAGCCAGAGCGCGTGGTAATTTTCTCCGCGCGCGGCGCGGCAGGGCTCTTGCGGCAAGTCGAAGCCTAACGCGGGTCCCGACACCGCGACGGCGTCAGGTCCGCCGCGCAGAATGAATCGGGCGTAACCGGGTCCGATAGCGAGATCAGCCATTCACCCGCGCCCCGTCTGGATCATAGAACACCGGCGAGACCACCCGCACGGCGATATCGCCGCGTGGCGACGGGGAATACAGAGTTTGGCCCGTACGCGCCCGCCCGCCCCCGATCATCGCCAGAGCGATAGAGCGTCCAAGTGTCGCGCTGGCGTAACTGCTGGTGACATGGCCGATCAGCGCAAGTGGCGGAGCTCCGCCTAGCGTGGCGACGATCTGCGCGCCCTCTTCCAGCACGACCTTCGGATCGACGGTTTCCAGACCGACCAATTGCTTGCGCGCCGGATCGCTCATCGCCGGTCGGGCGAGCGACCGTTTGCCGACGAAGTCGCGCTTCGCCTTGCCGATCGCCCAGGCCAAGCCCACGTCGTCGGGCGTGGCCGTGCCGTCGGTTTCTTGATCGACGATGATGAAACCTTTCTCGGCGCGCAGGACGTGCATGGTTTCGGTGCCGTAGGGGGTGAGGCCGTGCGCTTGGCCCGTCGCCCAAACCGCGTCCCAAACCTGCGCGCCGCGATCGGCCGGCACGTTGATCTCGAAACCCAACTCGCCGGTGAAACTGACGCGGAACAATCGGGTGGGAACGCCGACGATTTTTCCATGCGCGAGGCTCATGTGCGGCAGGGCGTCCGGGGATAGATCGATTCCGGTGACTAAGCCCGCCAAAATATCCCGGGCTGTGGGGCCCTGCACGGCGATCACCGCCCACTGCTCGGTGGTCGAGGTCAGCCAAACCTTTAGGTCCGGCCATTCGGTTTGGCGGTAATCTTCCATCATGTTCAAAACCCGCGCCACGCCGCCGGTGGTGGTGGTGACGTGGAAGCGGTCCACCGCAATACGCCCGACCACGCCGTCGTCCATCACGAAACCGTCTTCGCGGCAAAGCACGCCGTAACGACACCGGCCAACGCCCAGCTTGCTCCAGGCGTTGACATACATCCGGTTCATGAATTCGGCGGCGTCGGGACCGACCACGTCGATTTTGCCCAAAGTGGTCGCATCGAAAATCCCGGCGGCGGCGCGCACGGCCAAGCCCTCGCGTGCGACGGCGGCGTGCATGTCCTCATCGCCGTGCGGGAAATAGCGCGCGCGCTTCCACTGGCCGACGTCCTCGAACACCGCGCCATGCGTGACCGCCCAATGATGCATCGGGGTGGTGCGCACCGGGTCGAACAAATCACCGCGCGCTAGCCCGGCCAGCGCGCCAAAGGTGACCGGCGTGAAGGGCATACGAAAGGTTGTCAGACCCACTTGCGGTATCGGTCGATCAAGCGCGTCGGACACCACCGCCAAAGCGTTAAGGTTGGAGGTCTTGCCCTGATCGGTGGCCATGCCGGTGGTGGTGTAGCGCTTGACGTGTTCGATCGACTGGAACCCCTCGCGCACCGCCAATTTCAGGTCGGAGGTGGTCACGTCGTTTTGCCAATCGACAAAGGCTTTCGCGCCGGGTCCGCGATCATGCGGCAAGGCGCCCAACACACCGCGCGGAGCGGCGGTCAGGGCTTGCACCGCGTAGGTGCGCGCCGGAGCGGCGCCGATCGCGGCGGAACCGGCGAGATCGCCGTCGCGCAGCGCTTCCGCCAGCGCAAACCGACCCGCACAGGCCCCCGCCGACCGCTGGTTTTCGGCTGATCGCCCCGGCAAATACGCCTGCAAATCGTCGTCCCATACAAGTGTACCCCGCGATTGCGAGAACAAGTGCACGCTTGGCGTATAGCCGCCGCTGATCAGGAGCGCGTCGCAGGCCACGAAATCGGACCCCAACCGCGCGCCGGTGACGCGGTTCGCGCCAGTCGTCCCGGTGATCGCACAAGCCTGGCGTAGCGGCAGGCCGGCCCGGCGGGCCGCGTCAATCAGCGGGCCGGCGGGATCGGGGCGTACATCGGCGATGGCGGCGATCTCGACCCCCGCCCGATGCAAATCCAGCGCGGCGGCATAGGCGCCGTCATGCCCCGTCACGACGACGACGCGTCGCCCGGGCAAGGCGCCATAGCGATTGAGATAGGTCCGCGCCGCGCCCGCCAAAACCACCCCGGGGCGATCGTTGTCGGGAAACACCAGCGGTCGCTCGATGGCGCCGGTCGCCAGGAGGACCTCGCGAGCGCGAATTTGCCACAGCCGCTCGCGTGGCGCGCCGTCCGGCGGCTCGGCGAGATGATCGGTAAGCCGCTCGACCACCCCGACCATATTGTGCGCGAAATAGCCGAAGGCCGTGGCGCGGGTGACAATCGTCACGCGCGGGTGCTCCGCCAAGCGCGCCAAGCTTTGCGAGATCCAATCGCGGGCCGAAAGCTCATCGATCGTCGCGCCGCCCTCAACTGGTTCGTTCAGCAACGATCCGCCGACTTGCGCCTGTTCATCGACCAAAATCACGCGGTCGCCAACCTTCGCCGCGGCCATGGCCGCAGCCAG
>JANXWN010000003.1 GCA_025351125.1 Caulobacteraceae bacterium
ATCGTCAAACACGATGAACCTCTTTCCAGAGGGATAGGGGTTGTCCATTCACGTCTCCCAAACTCGCCTAAGACTGCCAATCCGTCCGAGGTTATCGTGCAAAGCCGACGCGCCTCGTCGACAGGTATCATGCGGCGATCCAACCATGGGGCCTGAGCGACGTCCAGGGCGCCAAGCCGCCGGCAAGCAGCTTTTGACGTTCTTTTGACGCTTCCCTGACGGCGAACCCACGGAAGCTTTGACGCACCGCGATGCTTGGTAATGGCGCACTCAATGTCGGCCCGCGTCGCCAACACCGACCAAGCCGTCCAGCCCATTTTTAAGGAGACGACCGTGACGTTCCACCGCGCCATCCGCCTTATGGAAGCCCTCGCCGCCACCGTCGCGGCGCAGCAAACGGCCAAGCTGTCACGGATCAAAGAGCGTCGTCGTCGTCGTCGTCGGGTGGCACGCTCGGCCTAAGGCGTAGGCCCACAATCGAGGGCGACCTGTCGTCCGACCCTACAGTCTTAGCGCGGCAGGTTGCTGCTTCCCATCAGCCTCTCGTCGACGGCGCGAGCGCATTGCCGGCCTTCGCGGATCGCCCAGACCACCAAGCTTTGACCACGCCGCATGTCGCCGCAGGCGAACATACCAGGGCGGGAGGTGAGGTAGTCTTCGGTGTTGGCGGCGACGTTACCGCGTGGATCGAGGGTGACCGCGGATTGGGCCAGGACGCCGTCGGCGTGTGGCCCGACAAATCCCATCGCCAACAAGACCAGGTCGGCCTTGATTCTAAAGCCGCCGCCCTCGATTTCAGTCATTCGCATCCGGCCATCGGGGCCGCTGGTCCATTCCAGACGCGCACACTCCAGGGCGGTGATTTGGCCGTCGACGCCGATCGCCCGACGGGTGGTGACGGCGAAATCGCGTTCGCAGCCCTCCTCCTGCGACGACGACGTTCGCATTTTCAGGGGCCAATCGGGCCAGGTCAGGGCCTTGTCTTCCCGCGCCGGCGGCTGCGGCATGATTTCCAATTGCGTTACCGAGGCCGCGCCCTGACGGTTGGACGTTCCGATACAATCGGAGCCCGTGTCGCCGCCGCCGATAACGACGACATGCTTGCCCCTGGCACTGATCGCACCGCCAGGCGCAGCGACGTTTTCGGCATCGCCCGCGTTGCGCCTATTTTGTTGCGTCAGGAAATCCATTGCCAAGTACACGCCGCTAAAGTTATGCGCCGGAAGATCCAACCCGCGCGCGCTCTCGGCCCCGCCCGATAGGACGACGGCGTCGAAATCACGGGCGATATCGTCGATAGCGACATCCGCGCCGACGTGCACGCCGGTGCGAAATACCACGCCTTCCGCTTGCATCTGCGCGATGCGCCGGTCGATCAGGAACTTTTCCATCTTAAAATCAGGAATTCCGTAACGCAGCAGGCCGCCCGCGCGGTCGTTTTTCTCAAACACGGTTACCGCATGGCCGGCGCGGGCCAGCTGTTGCGCGCAGGCCATGCCCGCTGGACCGGAGCCGATCACCGCGATCCGCTTTCCGGTCTGACGGGTTGGAATTTCCGGCGTGACCCATCCCTCTTCCCATCCGCGATCGACAATCTGACATTCGATGGTTTTGATCGAGACGGCGTTGTCGTCGATATTCAAAGTGCACGCCGCCTCGCACGGCGCGGGACAAATCCGCCCGGTGAACTCGGGGAAGTTGTTGGTCGAGTGCAAGGTCTCCAGCGCCGCGCGCCATTGGTCGCGGTAAACCAGATCATTCCAGTCCGGGATCAAGTTATTGACCGGACAGCCGTTGTGGCAAAACGGAATACCGCAATTCATGCACCGCGCCGCTTGCTGCACGACCTCGCTAGCCGGTAACGGCCGCACGAACTCGCGCCACGTTTTGAGGCGTACCTCGCGCGGGTCGTAGGAGCGGTCACGCCGCTCGATTTCCAGGAAGCCAGTCGGCTTGCCCATACATAAACTCCCGAAGTGAGATTATTCCGCCGCGACGGCGCGGGTCGCCAATCGTTGCGTGGCAAGGTCAAGCAAGGCGCGGCGGTAATCTTGCGGCGTGATCTTAACAAAGGCGCTCAAAGCGGTGGGCCAGTCGGCGAGCAGGGCGGCGGCGCGCGCGCTGCCGGTGTGAACGTGGTGACGCTCCACCAAAATCCGCAGGCGTTCGGCGTCAAAGCTCAAGGGGTCACCCATTCCGCTGTCGCCGACGCTGATCGAGCGGGCGCGCGGCGCAGCCTCGTCATGCTCGGCAAACCGCGCCGGTCCCACGGGCGACAAATCGACCATCGCGGTGTTGCAAAGCGCGGAGAAGCGACCGTTCGGGTCGTAGACATAAGCAATACCGCCCGACATGCCGGCGGCGAAGTTACGCCCGGTGTCGCCCAGCACGACGACCACGCCGCCGGTCATGTATTCGCAACCGTGATCGCCGACACCTTCGACGACCGCGACCGCGCCGGAATTGCGCACGGCGAACCGTTCCCCGGCCACGCCGTTCAAATAGGCCTCGCCGGCGACCGCGCCATAAAGCACGGTATTGCCGACGATGATGTTGACGGTTGGATCGCGCTTGGCTTGCGGCGGTTGGCGGACCACAATTCGCCCGCCCGACAATCCCTTGCCGACATAATCGTTCGCGTCGCCAACCAGTTCGAGGCTGACGCCGCGCGCGAGGAATGCCCCGAAGCTCTGACCGGCCGTTCCGGTGAGCTTGATATTGATCGCGCCGTCGGCGAGCCCGGCGTGCCCATGGCGCCGCGCCACTTCGCCCGACAGCATGGCGCCAACGGCGCGGTGGACATTGCGGATCGGCGATTGCAGGTAAACCGGCGGCCCGCCCGCGAGGGCGTCGGTCGCCTCGGCGATTAGACCGTTGTCCAATGCCGCTTCGAGTCCGTGGTCTTGCCGGTCGCTATTCCACAAATGGTCGGCGTGCGTCGGCGGCGGCGCGTAAAGTAAGCGACTCAGATCGAGACCCTTGGCCTTCCAGTGATCCACCGCCGGACGCACGTTCAGACGCCCGACCTGACCGATCATTTCCTGCACCGTCCGAAAGCCCAGCCCGGCCATGATGGCGCGTAGTTCCTCGGCGACGAAGAAGAAATAATTGATGACGTGTTCCGGCTGTCCGGTGAAGCGGGCGCGCAGCACCGGGTCTTGCGTCGCCACACCGACCGGGCAGGTGTTGAGGTGGCATTTGCGCATCATGATACAGCCCGCCGCGATTAAGGGCGCGGTGGCGAATCCGAATTCGTCGGCCCCCAGAAGCGCCGCGACCGCGACGTCGCGGCCGGTGCGCAGGCCGCCATCCGCCTGTATGGCGATCCGCGAGCGCAGGCCGTTCAGCAGCAAGGTTTGTTGCGTTTCGGCCAGACCGATTTCCCATGGACTGCCCGCATGGGTGAGCGAGGTTAGGGGGCTGGCGCCCGTTCCGCCCTCATAACCGGAAATGGTTAGATGATCGGCCCGGCATTTGGCGACGCCCGCCGCGACGGTGCCGACGCCCACTTCCGACACCAATTTGACCGACACCCGCGCCTGCGGATTGACGTTCTTAAGGTCATGAATCAACTGTTTTAGATCTTCGATGGAATAGATGTCGTGGTGGGGCGGCGGGGAAATCAAGCCCACCCCCGGCGTAGCGTGACGCACGGCGGCGATGTGCTTATCGACCTTGTGGC
>JANXWN010000037.1 GCA_025351125.1 Caulobacteraceae bacterium
CGCGACAGATCCTGACACGGAAACGATCCCCAGATCATATCGGCGACGCCCGGCAAATCGGCGATTGAAACCTCGCGGATATCGCCCAGGCTAAAGTTCGCCGCGCCGTGGTTCGCAACATAACTGTCGCGCTTCAAGGCATCGATATCATTGGCGAATGTACACTCCCAACCAGCACCCAAACCCAGACGCGCCATACCGCCGCCGGCAAAGAATTCGAAGAACGTGGGCATGGACCGATGGGTTTCGCTGGTGGTGCGCGAGTATGCCCGCGAGTCGGCCCGCCGCGCCACCACAACCTATGGGATCAATTTCCGATAATATATATTAGGCGCGAAATATCTGTAGCCAACATTTTCGCAAAGTCACCGGCGTGTCCGTTCTAGAGATGTCGCCCTCCCGCATTTTCGCGGAATGCACTCCGGTTTAAAGGGAGCCCTATCGGACCTTCGACAAGCTGGGGTCGCCGCGGCATTCCGTGCGAGAGCCGGCGGAACCGGCCCTGATTGCGGGTCAGCGGAGTTCGTCAGATTGCCCACAACAGGATCGCCGGCTATTGGGTAGCTGCGCGGTCCGCACAGGCATCGACCGGCAAGTACGGCATTTACGCCAAGACTTCGGCCAAGAACCCCGTCATGCCGTCCCAAGCCCGGGCGGCGGCGTTCGCATTATACATCACCCCCATGGCCGGCATATTCGCCCCCTCGATCATAAAGGCGTGCAGCGTTCCGCCGAAGGCGTGCAATTGCCAGTCCGCGCCGGCGGCGGTGAATTCCGCGCCGAAAGCCACCACGTCCTCGGGCTTGGCCATCGGATCGTCCCAACCGTGATAGGCGACGACTTTTGGCGCGATGGGCACGGTTGTGGTTAGGCCCGCCGGCAAAAACAGCCCGTGGAAGCTCGCCACGCCTTTGACCGCCGCGCCGGCGCGGGCGAGATCGAGAGCGCACAGACCCCCGAAGCAAAATCCCACCGCGGCCATCCTCGCGGCGTCGGATTGCGGCAAGGCGGCCGCGAGGCTGACGCTCGCCAGCAGCCGCGCGCGCAGTTCGGCGCGATCGTTCAAGAGCGGGTTCATCAGCGCCTGGCACTGCTCGGGCGTGTCGCCGCGAAGGCCTTTGCCGTAAAGATCGACGCAAAAGGCGTTGTATCCCAGCGCCACGAGACGATGCGCGAAACCTTCCTGACTGTCGGAGCGGCCGGACCAATCGTGCAGGACCAAAATGGTCGGCGCCGGGCCGTCGCGCGCGTCGTCGTGCACCAGCAGGCTCTGATGAGGTTTCCCATCGTGAAAGTGATCAATCTGACGGGTGGTAATCATGGGCGCCCCTGGCGACAGCGTTGACAATGCGTCTCTCCCATACGCCGTCGGAGGGACGGATGGAACATCGTCTATTTCGGCCGAAAGCGCTTGCCGGCGGGAAATCCTTTGGGCGCCGCCTTGCCGGAGGATGCTCGTCGACCCAACCAATCGCGCCAATTGGGCCAATCGCGATTGCGACCGCCCGCGTCGATCCAGCCCGCGCCGACGGCCTCGGAAAATACCCGGGCGTCGCGCAGGCCCCCTTCCCTGTAGCTCTGCAGTTTCACACCCTTGCCGCGTGGCATTTCAGGTAACTCGGCGACGGGAAAGATCAGGCATTTGCCGTTATCGCCTACCACCGCCAGATGGTCTCCGTCGGCTTCCAAGCAAATCGCCGGGCCTTTTGCATCGACCGACATGACCTGTTTGCCGGCCTTGCGAAAGGCCACGGCCTCGTCCTCGATCATGACGAAACCGTAGCCGGCTTTGGACGCCAGCACGCGCCTGCGGCCGGGCACGTGGGCAAACACGCTCAATATATCGACCTTGTCGTCCAACTCGATCATCAAGCGCAGCGGCTCGCCGTGCCCCCGCGCCGACGGCAGCTTATCGCAAGGCAAGGTGAAGAAACGCCCGTCGGACGCGAAAATCATGAGTTTATCGGTGGTTTCCGCCGATACGGCGAAGGCCAATTTGTCGCCTTCCTTAAAGGTCAGCGCGATCGGATCCTCCACCCTGCCCTTCGCCGCCCTTATCCAACCGCGTTCCGAGACGATGACGGTGATCGGCTCACGTGTGACGTAGGCCTCCAGGCTGGCGGTCGGGTCGATCGTCGGAGCAAGCTCGAACGTCGAGCGCCGCTTACCAATGTCCGTGGTCGGCCCCAGTTGTTTGCGCACGCCGCGCAGGCCGACGGCGACGAGTTTCCATTGCTCGGCCTCGGAGCCTAACACCGCCAGCAGTCCGGCGCGTTCCTCTGTCAGTTCAGCATGTTCTCGCCGCAACTCCATCTCTTCGAGCCGCGCCAATTGGCGCAGACGGGTATTGAGGATCGCTTCGGCTTGAATATCGCTCAGGACGAACGTCTCGATCAGCTGGGCCTTGGGTTCCTCCTCGAACCGAACGATGCGGATGACTTCGTCAAGATTGAGAAAGACAATCAGCAAGCCTTCGAGAATGTGCAGGCGCGCCTCGATTTTGGTCAACCGGAAATTACCGCGCCGCAATAGAACGTCGCGGCGATGATCCAAGAACGCTTGGAGGGCGGCCTTAAGGCCCATGACCACCGGCGCCCCGCGGGCGTTCAGCACATTCATATTGACCGGGAAGCGCGTTTCTAGGTCCGACAAGCGGAACACGCTTTCCATCAGAACTTCGGGTTCGACGTTACGCGCGCGCGGTTCGATCACCAGCCGCATATCTTCCGCCGATTCATCGCGCACGTCCCCCAACAGCGGGGCTTTCTTGCTTTCGATCAAGTCGGCAAGTTGCTCAACGAGATCAGCTTTTTTAACCTGGTAGGGGATTTCCGTCACGACGATACGCCAGCCGCCGCGAGCGGTGTCCTCGCGCACCCAGCGGGCGCGCGCACGCACCCCTCCCCGTCCCGTTTCGTAGGTTTCCAACAGAGACGCCGCCGACTCGACGATCACCCCGCCGGTCGGAAAATCAGGACCGTGCACGTGGGCCATCAGATCGGCGGTCGTCGCCGACGGCCGTTGCAGAATCAGCAGGCAGGCGTCGATCAATTCAGCGGCGTTATGCGGCGGAATCGAAGTCGCCATGCCAACGGCGATACCCGACGATCCGTTGGCCAACAGATTGGGATATCCGGCGGGAAGGACCGCCGGCTCGCTTTCCTGTTCGTCATAGGTCAGGCGAAAATCGACGGCGTCTTCGTCAATGCCCTCGAGCAGCAATTGCGCCGCTTCGGTCAGGCGGCACTCGGTGTAGCGCATGGCCGCCGCGTTATCGCCGTCGATATTGCCGAAATTGCCTTGACCATCGATCAGAGGGTAGCGCTGGGAAAAGTCCTGCGCCAAGCGGACCAGCGCGTCGTAAACGGCGGTGTCGCCGTGCGGGTGATATTTGCCGATCACGTCGCCGACGACGCGCGCCGACTTCTTCGCCGCCGTCTTGGGATCAAGTTTCAACAAACGCATGGCGTACAGCAGACGGCGGTGCACCGGTTTGAGGCCGTCGCGCACGTCGGGCAAAGCCCGCTGGGTGATGGTCGAAAGCGCGTAGGCGAGGTAGCGCCGCGACAGGGCTTCGCTCAACGGTTCATCGAGGATCCGGCCGCCGTTATCGGGTGGCGGGGCTACGGGCGCGTTCATGGCCTCGTTTGCTGTGAGTCACGCCTTGGTGTCCAGGGTCGACAGCGTATCGCGACGTCGCTCAGCTGTGGGCCTGGAAAATCCACACGGCGGCGGGCATGAGAACACCCTCGGCGGTGTCGTGCGCGGCGAGAACGCGGCGGACCGCGTCGGTGACGGTCGCGATACACTCCGGGTTGTCCCGCAGGGCCGCACCCAAGGGTCCCACGCGGAACGATAAATTCAGGGCCTCGTCGACCGTCCCGCCGCCGATCCGCGCGTCGAACGGCGTGACGGTGATCGATTTAAATCCCGCCGCCTGCAAGATCCCGTGCACCCGATCGGCATTCGCAAAGGCGAAGGGGCCGGGGGCGACCGGATCGGTCAACGGGGCGGGCGGCAAGAACGCCGCCGCCGCCTCCATGGGGGCCCGCATCCACGGATTTTCCGCCAACGAGCGCCAGCACACAAAGCTTAATCGTCCGCGCGATCTTAACGCTCTGCGGATATTACTAAAAGCTGCCGTCGGGTCGGCAAAAAACATCACGCCGAAGCGGGAATAGGCGGCGTCGAACACGCCCTCACCTAGATCGGCGGTTTGCGCGTCGATCTCACAAAACACCGGGGACGCCGCACCGACACGCACCGGTCGCCGTCGCGCGACGTCCAACATCGGAGCGGAGATATCCACGCCGAGCACCGCCCCACCCTCCCCGACCCATTCCGCGAGGACCGCCGACGTCTGGCCACAACCGCAACCGATATCGATCACCCGCTCGCCTTTCAGCGGCGCCATAACGCGCATCGCTTCGAGGCCCAACCCCTCGATTTGTCTGTCCAAATTGGTTT
>JANXWN010000082.1 GCA_025351125.1 Caulobacteraceae bacterium
GCTGGCGCGGGCGGCGTCCGGGACGTAGGCGAAGTGGTACAACCAGGCGCCGTGATCGGCGTTGCGCGAGGCGACCCAGCGCGCCGGAGCGCCCATGACAGAGTCGGTGAACAATTGCTCCGCCTTGGCTTCGTTGTTCGGCGCGTCGGCATAGACCGCTTTGAGCGCGGCGGGCGCCGCCAGCAATACGACAAACGACGGCAGCTTGAGCGTCTTCATCAACGACGCCTCGTAATTGTTGGTCCCGATCATTAACGGCACGGGCGCGCTAAGTCCGGCGCCAAGGGCCTGGGTTGGCGATTGGGTCACCAAACGTCCGTCGGTCACTATGCCGCCGCCCGGCATGGCCAAGCCCGCCAGAGCGGCGACTGGCAAAGCCCGGAGTTGCTCGACCGTGGCGTTGTCTGGCGCCCCGGCCCTCACCGCCAAAGCCGCGCCGTTGGCTTCGGCTTTTTTCAGTGGAACGGGCGCCGACCATCCCAAACCGGATTCAACGATAGCCCGGGCAAACAAGGCTTTGGCGGAGGGAACCGTCATGATCGCCAGCGTGTCCGCGCCGCCTGCCGATTCACCAAACAGGGTGACGTTGTCTGGATCGCCGCCGAACACGGCGATGTTGCGTTTTACCCAACGCAATGCGGCGATCTGATCCATCACCCCATAGCTGACCAAAGGCGCATCGAGCGCCGCGGCCTTGGTCAAAGCCGGATGGGCAAAAAACCCCAAGGCGCCCAAGCGATAGTTGATCGTGACCAGAATGACCCCGTCGCGCACGAAGGCCGAACCGTCATAAACGCCCAATGAACCGCCGCCCGTGGTGTTGCCGCCGCCGTGCAGCCAAACCATCACCGGCGCCTTTGCCGCGCCCGTCGGCGCCCAAACGTTGAGGAACAAACAGTCTTCACTGATCGGCCCGGTCGCGCCGCCGGTGTTAACCGAACCGTCCGCGTTGAGTTTCTGCTCGCACAGCGATCCAAACGTCTTGGCCGATCGCTCATCCTTCCAGGGCGCCGGCGGTTGGGGCGGCGACCAGCGCAGCGGGCCCGTTGGGGCCGCGGCATAGGGAATGCCCTTGTAAACAGTTTGACCTTGGTCCGCGTCACCGACGAGGGCGCCGGAATCGATGCTGATGCGAACGGGCGCGGCGGCGAGAGGCGGCGCCATCAAAATAGAGGCCATAATCCAGGCGGCGCCCGCCGTGCCGTTTCGTCCCCAAGCTCGCGCCAATTTCCGTGTCCTTTATCCGACGATCGCACCAAACGGGCCGCGGCGCGCATACCCACCATGGAGGCGCGCCACCCCGAGCGTCAAGCCGGAGGTGACCCAAATACCGCTGGCTTTTGGCGTCGCCTAGGCCGCGCCAAGTTCTTTGCCATAGATTCGATAAGTCTTGTAAATGCGGGCGCCAAAGCTTTCGAGGATGTGGCGCATCGGCAAATTGTCTTCCAGGATCCAACCGTATTCCGCCTCGGTAATTCCGTGTTTGACCCCCTCGCGGCGAATGGCGTCGAGGATCACAAAAGGGGCGAAGATTCCTCGACGGTCGCGTGCGAATTTCCGTTTGACGCCCATCAAAGGCACCCGGCCGCGCTTTACCCCCTTGACCTTTAGGCGCCACAACAGCTTCGCCCAGCCAAACGGTGCGAGCCGCCCGTTTAGGTCATGGCTTGCTTCATTGAGATCGGGCAGCAACACGCCGAAACCCGCCGCTTCGCCGTCGATTTCCAGGAACCAAACCAAGTTGGGGATCAAGATCAATCTCAGCGAGTCGGCCAAGTGTTTGGTTTCAGCGTCGGTCACGGGCGCGGACCCCCAGTTCTCGGCCCAGGCGTCGTTGAGGATGTCGACCAGCAGTTTTACATCCTCGGTAAATTTATTCATCCGAACGGGCCGCAAGACCATGCCATCGGGCAAGGGGCGGTTGAGCCGAGCCTGGACGCCGGGAGTGAAAACCGGAATTGCGGATATGTAGGCGAACAAGTCCTTCGCCTTGGCGTAACCCAGCGCCTCGATTTGGCCCCCGATATAGGTCGGGTCGTGGCCCATCATGAACATGGGCGGGGTGTCGAAACCATCGACCAACAGTCCCACTTCTTCATTGATCGACAGGTTGAAAGGCCCCATCAGGGCAGTGCGCCCCCGCGCGCGGTGCCAGTTCTCGGCGACGGCGAAAAGGGCGGCGAACACCGCGGGATCATCTTCGGCGGCGATCAATCCAAAATGGCCGATCGACCGATCGGTCCGGGCGATATGATCAAATTGC
>JANXWN010000065.1 GCA_025351125.1 Caulobacteraceae bacterium
ATCGCCGGGCCGCGGCCGGGGCGATGCATAAGGACGAGGGGAGCTTTCGCCCCCCTGGTCAATTCATTCCAAGACTTAGCGACGGATGCCGAGACGCTCGATCAGCGTCTTGTAGCGCGGCTCGTCGATGCGCTTGACGTAATCGAGCAGGCTGCGGCGGGTCTGCACCATCTTGAGCAGGCCGCGGCGCGAATGGTGATCCTTGCCGTGCAGCTTGAAGTGCTCGGTCAGGTTGGCGATGCGCTCGGAGAGGATAGCCACCTGGACTTCAGCCGAACCGGTATCGTGTTCGGTGCGGGCGTGCGTGTGGATCAGTTCAGTTTTGCGTACTGCGGTTATCGACATCGAGGTTTCTTTCCGCTCAGGTGAGGTGAAAGACGCGTGTGGGACTGAGCCGTCCCGCCCGCATCTCGCAAAGCGCGATGATCGCTGCGCCGTGGCGGGCGGAAACCACACGCGAGGCGCCGAGACGGGCCTTCAAGGTTTCCACCTGCCGGGGGAGCAGAACGATCGAACGTCCTTGCGTCAGCCTGAAGGCGTCTTCGCTGGTCACGGCCAACTCCGGGATGTCGTCCAGAGCGGTCTCGACCGGAAGGAGCGCTTCCAGAGGCGCGCCCGTATGACACAAGTTTTCCAGTCTTTCCAGCGTAATCGCTTTGGCTTCGTCAAACACGCCGACACGCGTGCGGCGAAGGTCGCCGACGTGCGCGCGCGCACCCAGCGCGATGGCCAGATCACGGACCAGAGCGCGGACATAGGTTCCTTTGCCGCATTCGATCTCGATCACCGCATGATCGGGGTCCGGAACATCGACAAGACGGGCGTGGTGAATGACCACGTCGCGCGCCTTCAAATCCATCGCAACCCCTTCGCGCGCCAGATCATAAGCTCTCGCGCCGTCCACTTTTACCGCCGAATAGTCCGGGGGAATTTGGCTGATCGTTCCCACAAACGCCTTGAGCGCCTCGGTTACGGCGGACGCGGACGGCCGAACATCCGATGTGGCCACCACCGCGCCCTCGCGGTCAAAACTAGCGGTCTCGATTCCCCAAGCGACGGTGAAACGATATACCTTGTCAGCATCCATCAGGAATGGAACGGTCTTGGTCGCCTCGCCTAGGGCGATGGGCAATATGCCCGTGGCCAGAGGATCAAGCGTGCCGGCATGTCCGGCCTTTTGCGCGTTAAACGCCCTGCGCACTCGCCCTACCGCCTGGGTCGAGCCCAGATCGTGTGGCTTATCCAGACAAATCCAGCCCGAAACCGCGTCGCCCTTGCGCTTGCGGGGCATCTAGGTCGCCGCTTCCGGAGGGCGGACGTCCTCGTCCGCACATCGCGCCTGAGCGCGATATTTTGTTTTTCGAGGGGGCTTCCCGACGCCCGTGCAAAGACGATCGCGCTGCGCGCGATGTGCGGACGGGGACGTCCGCGCTCCCGAAAATGTCACTCCCCCTCCCCCTCGTCGTGCGCATCGATATCGCGGCGCACGCGCGGATCGGCGAGTAGCTCGTTGATATGCGTCGCGGAATCGAAACTGTCGTCGTGAACAAATTTGAGCGCCGGCGTGAAGCGCATCTCGATATTGTGACCCAGGCGCCCGCGCAGAAACTTCGCCGCGCGATTGAGGGCCTTGATCACGGCGGTCGCTTCCTCGCCGCCGAGGGGTTCGACGAAGCACAGCGCCTGCCTCAGATCGGGGCTGGCGCGCACCTCGCTGATGGTAATCGAGACATCGGTCAGGGCCGGATCGACAAAGGTCTCGGTCCGAAGCAGCTCCACAAGCGCGTGGCGCACCAATTCGCCGGCGCGGAGCTGGCGCTGCGACGGGCCGACGGGGCCGCGGCGGCCGCGCGGGGAGGGTTTGGACATGGCTCAAACTCATGCAGCGCCGGCGGGGGATCGAACCTCACGCGGCGGAAGGGTGGCGCTCTTAACCTTCTAGCGGGGGTCCCGCAACCGCCTACGTCGCGTCCGCGCCAAGGTTTCGATCCGGATTTGCCGCTCACGGATCGCGGGTCAATAATCGTCGCCCGAACAAGAACGTCCGCGCGCGCCCTGGACGCATCTGTCTTTCCCGCTACACCCTGCGGAGTGCGCAAACATTTCGCCTCTCTTGACGGCCTTCGCGGTATCGCGGCCCTCGCCGTGGTGGGGAGCCACTTCGAAAACTTGAGCGGGTTTGATCTGCATCTGCAGCAATCCGGCGTCGCGGTGGATTTCTTCTTCGTGCTGAGCGGATTCGTGATCGCTCAGGCGTATGAGGCGCGCCTGATCGCCGACATGACCTGGCGCCGCTACATGAGCCTGCGGCTGGCGCGACTCTATCCGGCGATCTTCGGCGGGGTGTTGGCCGGCCTGATCGTCGCGGCGGCGGCCGGCGAGCCGCTCAGCGTCTGGCTCGGCCTGCAATTTTTGCTCCTGCCGGTTCTGCAAGGCGCGGCCGTGCATGGCGGTGAGCTTTTCCCTCTCAACGGGCCACAGTGGTCGCTGTTTTGGGAGTTGGCGATCAACGCGGTCCACGCGGCGGCGGTCCGGTGGCTGACGACGCCCGTCCTGATCGCCGTTGTCGCCCTGGCGGCGGGCGCGCTGGTGTGGACCAGTCTCCACTTCGGCAGCCTGGACGTCGGCTGGAGCCGGACGAATGTGTGGGGCGCCGTGCCGCGGGTTATCTATAGTTTCGGCGTCGGCCTGCTCATCTTTCGAGCGCACGCGCGGGGATTCACGGCGCCCAAAATACCCTATGGCGTGATCGCCATCGCTCTGATCGCCTGCATGTTCCGTGTAGTTCCGGCGCTCGGCGGCTTTGCGATCCGCGATCTGGCGGTCGTCCTGGTCGTCCTGCCCGCCCTGGTGGTTCTAGCGATCGCCTCGCCGCTGTCGACGCGCGCGGAACGCTCGGCGAAGTGGCTCGGCGCCCTCTCCTATCCACTCTACACGATCCACGTGCCGCTGCTGCGCGGGTTTAATATCGTCGTCGACGCCCTGCCGGACGCCTGGCAGGCGGCGGCTTGGTGGGTGAGCCTTATCCTCACCCTCGGCCTCGCCGTCCTGTTCGAGCGCTACTACGACGCGCCGATTCGGCGGTGGATTTCGAACGGGCGCGGGGTTTCGCAACAGCCGGCGCGGGTTTAGGATTTGCGTCATGGCCCACGACGCTGACGACCCCCACCATCACCACGACCACCATCACGACCATGGCCAGGAGGCGCCGTCGGATATCGCCCTGCGCGTCAAGGCGCTGGAATCTCTGCTGGTCGACAAAGGTTTGGTCGATCCGGCCGCCCTCGACGCCATTATCGACAGCTATGAGCACAAGATCGGCCCGCGCAACGGCGCCAAGGTCGTCGCGCGGGCCTGGAGCGACGACGCTTATCGCGCCCGACTACTGACCGACGCCACATCCGCCATAGCCGAACTGGGCTTCGGCGGCCGGCAGGGCGAGCACATGGTGGCGGTGGAAAATACCGCGACGCTGCACAATCTCGTGGTCTGTACGCTTTGCTCCTGTTATCCATGGGCGGTGCTGGGCCTTCCGCCCAATTGGTACAAGTCCTCGCCCTATCGCTCGCGCGCGGTGATCGATCCGCGCGGCGTTCTGGCCGAATTTGGCGCCACCCTCGCCGACGACGTGGATATCCGCGTATGGGATTCCACCGCCGAAATCCGTTATCTGGTGATTCCGCGGCGCCCGGCGGGCAGCGAAGGCTTTGGCGAAGGGGCCTTGGCCGCCCTGGTGACGCGCGATTCCATGATCGGCGTGGCTATTTTGCCGCCCGTGACGCCTTGAACGGCGTGCACGACATGGGCGGGACGCACGGCCTGGGCGCAATCGACGCCCCGGTCGACGAGCCGCTGTTTCACGCCCCGTGGGAGGCGCGGGTTCTGGCCTTGACCTTGGCCGTCGGCGCCTGGGGCCGCTGGACCCTCGACGCCTCGCGCCACCAACGCGAGCTGATCCCGGGCCCCGCCTACCTCGCCATGAGCTATTACGAAAAGTGGTTAACAGGCCTAACGGCCTTGATGGCGTCGCGCGGTTTGATCACGGCGGCGGAACTCGCGAGCGGTCAGCCGGCGCCGGGCGCTCCCAAGGCCAGTCCGCCGCTGACCGCCGACAAGGTTGCAGCCAGCTTGGCGCGGGGCGGACCGGCGATGCGCGATGTCGCCGCGCCGCAACGTTTCAGCGCCGGCGATAGAGTGCGTACACGCAATATCAATCCCGCCGGCCATACTCGCCTGCCGCGCTACGCCCGCGGACGCGAGGGCGTGATCGAACGCGACCACGGCGTGCATGTTTTGCCCGACACCAACGCGCATGACCAGGGCGAGTGCCCCGAGCGCCTGTACGGCGTGAGATTTACCGCCCGCGACCTGTGGGGCGAGACGGCGCGGTCAGGCGACAGCCTGCACCTCGATCTGTGGGACCGCTACCTTGACCCCGCCTGACGCTTTTTCCGCCGAGCAGCGCGTGTTCGAAGAACCCTGGCAAGCGCACGCCTTCGCCCTGACCGT
>JANXWN010000144.1 GCA_025351125.1 Caulobacteraceae bacterium
CGGTAGCGCAACCGCTGATCAGGCCGCCGCCGCCGATCGGCACCGGCAAGACCTCCAGATCGGGGACCTCCTCCAGCATTTCCAGCGCCACAGTACCCTGCCCGGCCATCACGGCGTATTCGTCGAAGGCGTGGACGAACAGCAACCCGCGCTGAAAATGCTGGAGGAGGTCCCCGATCTGGAGGTCTTGCCGGTGCCGATCGGCGGCGGCGGCCTGATCAGCGGTTGCGCTACCGCCGCCAAGTCGTTGTCGCCCGATATTCACATCATCGGCGTCGAAGCGGCGATGTATCCCTCGTTCACCGCCCGCATGCGCGGCCTCAACGCCGCGTGCGGCGGCCAGACCATCGCCGAAGGCATTGCCGTCAAGTCCGTCGGTAATCTGACCTATAGCGTCGCGCGTCCGCTGATCGACGACGTGCTGCTGATCGAAGAGCCGTTTTTCGAGCGCGCCATCGCCCTCTACTGCAACGTCGAAAAAACCGTCGCCGAAGGCGCCGGCGCCGCCTCGCTCGCCGCCCTGCTCGCCTATCCGGAGAGGTTCCGCGGCAAGAAGTGCGGTTTGATCCTGTGCGGCGGCAATATCGATCCGCGGCTGCTGGCGTCGGTCTTGACGCGCGAATTGGTGCGCGCCGAACGCTTGGTGTCTCTCACCATCGTATCGGACGATCGTCCTGGCCTGTTGGCCACGGTCTCGGCGGTGATCGGCAATCTGGGCGGCAATATTTTGGAAGTGGCGCACAACCGCCTCGCGCTCGACGTGCCGGCCAAGGGCGCCGAATTTGGCATTATGATCGAAACGCGCGACGCCCAACACACCCAAGAGATCGTGGACGCCTTGCGCTCCGCGGGCTATCCACCGCGCGTCACCTGAACCTGCTGGATCCGACAACGTCATGACCCGAACTCTGTATGGGGCGCCGCTGGCGCTCGTCGCTACCCTGATTTTTGGCGGTTGCGCCAAATCGACGCCGGTCGTCGACGCGGGCGCGACGTTTTTGGCGCAAAACGCCAAGGCGGCCGACATCCACGTGACCCCCAGCGGCCTGCAATATCGGGTCCTTAAGGCCGGCCCGGCAGACGGCGTTCACCCCGGTTCGGCGAGTGAGGTCAAGGTCAATTACGAGGGCAAGTTACTCGACGGCACGGTGTTCGACTCCTCCTACGCGCGCGGCGTACCGGCGGTCCTCGAGGTGGAGCGGGTGATTCCCGGCTGGCAGGAAGCGCTTAAACTGATGCGACCGGGCGACACCTGGCTGATCTATCTGCCCGCCTCGCTGGCCTACGGCGACGAAGCCGCCGGCCCGATCCCCGCGGGATCGGTGCTGGTATTCAAACTCGAACTGATCGCCGTCGGTCTATAGATCGCGCCCCGCCCCGTCACCGCCCCCTACCGCTCGGCTGACGCGATGCTTTTCAAGCGGCCGTAAATGTCGTCAGCCGCTCCATCGCCCACGCCGCCGCGTCGCGCACGGTGTCGCAGGCGTCGTTCAGCCGCGCCGCCGCCGCCGCTCTTAACGCTGGGTCGCCGCTGTTGCCGATGGCGTAAAGCACGTTGCGCACGAAGCGGTCGCGGCCGATGCGTTTGATCGGGCTGGCGGTGAACAGGGCGCGGAACGCGGCGTCGTCGAGGGCGGCCAGGTCGGCGAGGGCCGGCGCCCGCAAGGCCTCGCGGGCGTGCAGCCGCGCTTCCCGCGCGGTCGCCGCGAACTTGTTCCACGGACACACCGCCAGGCAATCGTCGCAACCGTAGATCCGGTTGCCCATCGCGGGGCGAAATTCCGCCGGCATCGGTCCGGCGTGCTCGATGGTCAGATAGGACAGACAGCGGCGCGCGTCGAGCTGATAGGGCGCGGCAAACGCGTCGGTCGGGCAGATGTCGAGGCAGGCCCGACAAACGCCGCAGTGGTCGACGCTCGCTTCGTCCGGGTCGATCGGTAGGGTCGTCAGTATACTGCCTAAAAACAGCCAAGAGCCGTAGTCGCGCGACACCAGATTGGTGTGTTTACCCTGCCAGCCGACGCCGGCGCGCTGCGCGAGCGGTTTTTCCATCAACGGCGCGGTATCGACGAACACCTTGACCTCGCCGCCTAGGGCGCGCCGGATTTCGCCGCCCAATTGTTTCAGTCGCCCCTTGATCAAGCCGTGATAGTCGCGCCCTTGCGCATAGACCGAGATGGCGGCGGCGCTTTTCGCTTTTAGCGCCTCCAGCGGATCGACGTCCGGACCGTAATTGAGGCCGACGACCACCGCCGAACGCGCCTCTGGCCATAGGGCCGTGGGATGCCCCCGTCGCTGCGCGGTGGTCGCCATCCAGGCCATCTCGCCGTGCCGGTTCTGCGCGATAAAAGCCTTAAGGCGGCCAGACGCTTCCCACGGCGCGGTCGCCGAGGCGAAGCCGCAGACATCAAAGCCGGCGGCGGCGGCGCGGGTGCGAATGAAGCTCTTGGGATCCTCAGAAATCGAGGTCGTCATAATTGCTCGATGGCGCCAAGCCGGGCCAGCGATCGGCCAGCAAAGGCCGGAAGGTCGGACGCGACTTGATGCGCATGTACCAGATCTTCAAAGCCGGAAAATCGCGCCACGGGATATCGCCGAAATAATCGAGGATGGAAATGTTGGCGGCGGCCGCGAAGTCGGCCAGGCTGAGGCGCCGCCCCGCCAGCCAATCGCGCGCCTGCAGCAATTTTTCGACATAGATCAAATGCACCCGAAGGGCGTCGCGACCTTGCCGCATGTTGTAAAGATCGGGCGCGCCCAGCTTCAGCAGCCGCTTTTCCAATTTTTCGTGCAGCAGATAGGCATTGACCTCCAGATCGAATTTGCGGTCGAACCATTGCAGCAGGCGCCGCGTTTCGGCCCGGTCCGCCGGCCCATCGCCCAGCAGATCATGCGCCGGCGCTTGCGTTTCCAAATGCTCCAAAATGGCCCGCGCTTCGCAAACCACCAGCTGCGCCTCGCCGGTCTGTTCGACCAAAACCGGGGTCAGTCCCGATGCATTGAGCGCCAAAAACGTCTTGGGTTGCTCCCAATAGCGGACCACCACTTCCTCAAACGGCAAGCGTTTTTCACCTAGCGACAGGCGGACCTGCCGCGAGGCCGGGTCAAGCGGGAAATGGTGCAGGGTGCGAACAAGGCTCATGAGTAAGGCGGACTATAGCTAAAATCATCGATCGCCTACAACGCGCCTTGCGGTTCTAACATCGGGTTTACGCTCAGGCCCGCCACCCCGCGATCGCGCGCGCCGACGCCGCTAGCCGTCGTCCAATTCCGCGAAGGCGCCGCCGTGCGGTTCGGCGCGGCCGCGCGGGTCGGGATGGATGATGATATCGGCGGTGGGAAACGCCGCCAGGACGCGGTTTTCCGCCGCCACCACGACCTGATGCGCCGCCTCCAACGTCAGCTCCGGGTCGAGGGCGGCGTGCATTTGCATATGGATTACCGGTCCGGCGGCGCGGGTGCGCAACTGATGCACGTCGCCGATCCGCCCGTCCTGCAGCATTAATCCGATGATTTGATCACGCTCCGACTGCGGCAGCTCGCGATCCATCAATTGGTTGGAGGCTTCGCGAAACACGCTGACCGCGCCCCATAGCAAGATCGCCGCCACGCCCAAACCGGCCACGGCGTCCAGGCGCGAAAAGCCGAACAGAGCGACGGCGGCGATGCCGATCAGGGCGATGACGTTCGACGCCAAGTCGGCGGCATAGTGCGTGCGGTCGGCCGATACCGCCACCGACGCGGTGCGCCGTAACAGCGCGGTTTGCGCCATCAGCAATCCGGCGGTCAGGACGATCGACACCATCATCACCCCGATCGCCCACCCTTCGTTCGATACCGCCTGCGGGTGGATCAGATGTTGCACCGCCTCCTGCGCGATCAGGGCGGACGAGGCGAACACCAAGCCCGCTTGGCTCAGGCTGGCGAAGGCTTCGGCCTTGCCGTGGCCAAAGCGGTGTTCGGCGTCGGGCGGCGTGGCGGCATAGCGCACGGCGAAATAGGTCGTGCCCGAGGCGACCAGATCCAGCCCGGAATCGGCCATCGACGCCAGCAAGGCCACCGACCCGCTCGCCGTCCACACGATCGCCTTGATCACCACCAATACCAAGGCCATCGCCACCGACAGCAGGGTGACTTGCCGCGTCAGGGCGGCGGGATCGGCGGATTGGGCGACGACGGGCATGGCGGCGGTGTCTTAACCCGTATTTCGCCTTTGTCGGACTGTTTTGTTTCGTGGCCGGCGTGTCTGGCGCGTCGCCCTTACGGTTTGGTCGCGTGCGCCGCCTTGACCTTGGCGTCGCCGAAGGTCTGGCGGAGGGTCTCGGCGGCGAAATTGGCGTCCAAGGCCAATTCGGTTGCCGAGCGATTGACCGTCGCGGAGCCCGCGCTCGCCACGGTGGTGGCGATGTCGAGATAGCCGGTCGGATCGACCGCGCCGATCAGCGTCATGGCCAGGGACATGCCGCGATGACGTTCCGCGTCGACCTTGACGGCAAAGCTCCCGAGCGTCTGGCCGCCGGCTTGATCGACCACCACCACGTGACCGGCGGCGATGTTGTCGTCGCCCATCAACATCGCCTTCACCGGGTTTTTGAGATGCGCTTTGTCGACCTGGATGTTGACCACGACGGGCCGGCCGACCGCGCCGTACAGCGCCGCTTCGGCCTCGACCGCCGCGCGCAGACCTTCAACGAAGGCGGTCGGCGCGCCGCTGGCGGGCGGTAGGACGGTAACGGCGGCGACATAGCTCGCCTCGCCCAAACCGGTCAGTCCGCGCGCGGCCCGCGCGTCGGCCCCGCCGGCGATCACCAGCCACGGCAGGCAGGTCCAAACAGCATTCCGACGACCAGGCATGGCGCTCCTCCCGCGTCGCGCGTCCCGACCCAAAGCGTCGCACATTCCACTCCCCCAATCAACAAACCCACCCCAACCGACCCGGCGCCAGCCGCGCGGTAGGGGGCGGGGAAGCGGCGGGCGCCTCTTTCAAATCGGCAAAGTTGAGTGATGGCGCTGGGGTGTCGGCGCGTTAGTCTTCGTCGGTGGAAGCGCCAGAACGCACCGTCACCCGCGCGCGCCGCCTGCGCAAGGCGATGACGCCCCCGGAAATGCAGCTTTGGGCCGTGCTGCGGCGCAAGGGTGCGAGGCGCCTGAAATTCCGCCGCCAGCACCCGATCGGACCCTATATCCTTGATTTCTATTGCCCTGAGGCCGCGCTGTGCGTCGAGGTCGATGGCGTCGATCACGCCTTGGGCGACAATCCGGCGCGCGATGCGCGGCGCGATCTTTGGCTAGCGGGACGGGGCATCGAGACGCTGCGAATTGACGCCATTGCGGTCCGCGACAATCTGGACGGCGTCTATGCCGATATCCTCAACGCCGCCGAGACGCGATTAGTAGGGGGCGCCGCTGCAGCGAAGATCGCGCGGTGAGCCCCTTCGTCTCGCGCGAGAGGGCGCGATCCAGTTCCCCCAGAGGGGGCGAGAAAGATCCAGCCCCCCTCAGGCGGCGATTTTGGGGCGGGGTCCGACGTAGCGGGATTGCGGGCGCACGAGACGGCCGCCGAGGACTTGCTCGCGGGCGTGGGCGAGCCAGCCGGCGACGCGGCCCATGGCGAACACGCCGGTGAACGCAGCGGCGGGAAAGGCCAGTGCTTCGAGCAACAAGCCGGTGTATAATTCGACGTTGGTTTGCAACGAGCGACCGGGTTTGCGGGCGGCCAACACCTCCAGCGCGGCGCTCTCCACCGCTTCGGCCAGGGCGAGGCGCCCGGGAAGACGGTTCGAGCTGGCGCCCAAGGCTTTGACGGCGGCTTTGAGCGCATCGGCGCGCGGGTCGCGCACGCGATACACCCGGTGGCCGAACCCCATCAGCCGGTCGCCGCGATCCAAGGCCGCTTCCAGCCAGGCGCGGGCGTTATCGGCCCGGCCCACGCCGTCCAACATGTCGATCACCGGTCCCGGCGCGCCGCCGTGCAGCGGACCTTTCAAGGCGCTGATGCCGGCCAGCACCGCCGAGGTCAGCCCGGCGCGGGTCGAGGCGGTGACCCGCGCGGCGAAGGTCGAGGCATTGAGCCCGTGGTCGATCACCGTCACCAAATAGCTGTCGAGGGCCACGACCTCGGCCGGTGAAGCAGCCGCGCCGCGCGTCATGCGCAAAATATCCGCCGCATGACCCAGCGCCGGGTCGGGCGCGACCGGCGACAGACCCGCCGCGGCGCGGATCGCCGCCGCCGTGAACACCGCCGGCGCCGCGACCAGGCGCAGGGCGGTGGCCAGATCGTCGCCGTCGGCCAGCCGCGCGGTCAAGGCGCGCATGGCTTCGACC
>JANXWN010000222.1 GCA_025351125.1 Caulobacteraceae bacterium
TTTGGCGCTTTTGTGCGTCCCGGGTGCTTGGATCGTCGCGCGCGGTCAATCGATCATTATCAAGGTTATGGCCAGTTGGCTGATCGCCGTGGGTATGCTGGCGCTTAGCTTGCAATGGGCGCCCACGACGCCAGGTTACAAACCCGATCACATGGACTAAGCGAGCGCCGCGTTGGCTCTCAAAAACAGCCGGAGAAACATCATGGTCGTAAAGGCGAAGAATTTTCAGGTCCGGGGTCCTGAGCCGATTGATCTCAAAACAATGCCAACGAAGGTCGACCCGTTATACAAATCGAAAAAACACTATCATCAACTGCTGAAAGACCACATCGCGCGGCTGAACGAGCGGCAACAAATCCTGTATGCCTCCAATCGTTACGCCGTTCTGCTGATTTTCCAAGCCATGGACGCGGCGGGCAAGGACGGCGCCATTAAGCATGTCATGTCGGGCGTCAATCCGCAGGGCTGCCAAGTGTTCAGTTTCAAACATCCCAGCGCCACCGAACTGGCTCACGATTTCTTATGGCGCACCACGCGCGATCTGCCCGAACAGGGGCGGATCGGAATCTTCAACCGATCCTATTACGAGGAGGTTCTGATCGTCCGGGTTCACCCCAAGACTTTCGCCGCCGAAGGCGTTCCGGACCTGCCCAAAGACGAAGCGGCCATCTGGCGTGACCGGTATCGGTCAATTCGCGACATGGAGGCGCATCTCCACCGCAACGGCACGCGGATCGTGAAAATTTTTCTGCACGTCTCGAAAGCGGAGCAACGCAAACGCCTTTTGGCCCGCATCGACAAGCCGGAAAAAAATTGGAAAGTTAACCCGGCGGATTTCGGGGAACGCGCGTTTTGGGATCAATACAGGCAGGCCTATCAAGATTGCCTTGCAGCGACCGGAACCAAGGACGCGCCGTGGTACGTTGTTCCCGCCGATGACAAGCGCAACGCGCGGTTGATCGTGTCCAAAATCTTGCTCGAGACCCTCGAGGGGTTGAAGATGCACTATCCCCAGGTCGACGACGCCCGCTTGCACGAATTAAAGGCGCTCCGCGATCAATTGGTGGATTGACCGCAAAGCGCGATCTTCCGACCGTCAGGCCTGCCGCGGCTTGCCGGCGGCGGCCGCGCGGCGTCGCGGCCGGCCCGGCTTAGAGGCCGTCGCACGTTCACCGCTTTCGACATGGCCCCCAAAACCGAACCGCATCGCCGATAACACCTGTTCGCCGAAGGTGTGCTCTTGGCGTGATCGGAAACGCGCGTAGAGCGCGGCGGTGAGCACGTCCGCCGGCACCGATTCCTCGATGGCGGCCTGGACCGTCCAGCGGCCTTCGCCGGAATCCTGAACAAATCCCGAGAAAGCCTCCAGCGTGGGATCTTTGGTCAACTCGGTCGCGGTCAGATCGAGCAACCAGGATGAAATTACGCTGCCTCGTCGCCAGACTTCGGCGATATCCGCCAAATTCAGCGAATAACGCTCGTCTTTCGCAAGCGCTTGGGAATTCTTGCGCCGAAGGATGTCAAAGCCCTCGGCATACGCCTGCATCAGGCCGTATTCGATGCCGTTGTGCACCATTTTGACAAAGTGCCCGGCGCCGGACGGACCGGCGTGAATGTAACCCAACTCGGCGCGAGGGTCGGCGACGTCACGACCTTCGGTCCGGGCAATTTTTCCTAAACCCGGCGCGAGCGCCGAGAACAGCGGGTCGAGGCGCTTAACGACCGCTTTGCGGCCGCCGATCATCATGCAATAGCCGCGCTCCAGGCCCCATACGCCGCCCGACGTGCCGCAATCGACGTAGTGAATGCGCTTGCGGGCCAGCTCCGCCGCCCGGCGAATATCGTCTTTGTAATAGGAGTTGCCGCCGTCGATGATGATGTCGCCGGGAGCTAGCAAGCCCGCCAAGGACTGGATCGCCGCCTCCGTGACCGGGCCGGCCGGCAACATAACCCACGCCACGCGAGGCGATTGACCCAACGCTTCCACCAATTCCCTGAGTGTTCCGACGGCGGTCGCGCCGTCCCCCACGAGCGCCGCGCGGGCGTTCGCGTTGACATCGAACCCGACGCACCGGTGCCCCGCCTTCATCAGGCGGCGCGCGATATTGCCGCCCATGCGGCCAAGGCCGATAACGCCGATATCCATTCGGGTCGCTCCCTGCCGACGGCTCGCGATACGGTTGCGATCAGCCGTTTCAATGCGCGCTAAGATTGCCGCGATCAACAATGCCGCGCCAGACAGAGGCCGGTCCGATCGTTTGGACTGAGCGGATGGCGACTATGCCGCTTGGGTCAGGCCTCCATAAGGCGTCGGCGCGGGGTGACGCCACGGTTCGCCCGATCCGCGGGCCGCCGCAAATTGCCGGGCCGCGAACGCCCAGTTTGGCAGCGCGCTGAACCAAGCCTCCAGAAAGCCTTTTCGGTCATTTTGGTGGTCTAGATAATAGGCATGTTCCCAAACGTCGCAAACCAGAAGCGGCGTCAGTCCGGGGTGGCTCAATGTACCGTCGGCGTCGTGCGTCGTCAGCACGCTCAGTCCTCCGATCTGGTCAGCCGCCAACCACACCCAACCGGAGCCGAAATGTTCAGCGCCCGCTTTTATAAAGGCGGTTTGTAAGCCGGCGAGATTGACGAAGGCCTTTTCGATCGCCGCCACCAGCGCATCGTCAGGCTGCTGTCGCGACGGCGACATCGCAATCCAGAAGAAACTGTGGTTCCACACCTGCGCGGCGTTGTTAAAGAGCTTACGCTCCCCCGACTTTGACGCATCACCGATCACGTCCTCAAGATCGCGCGGCAATTTCCCCGGCGCGGCGAGGAGGTCATTGAGCGCCTTCAGATAGCCTGCATGGTGTTTATCGTGATGGAAATGCAAGGTTCGGGCGGAGACGACGGGCTCTAGCGCCTCATAGGCGTAGGGCAGACCCGGCAAGGTGAACATTAACGACGCCTTTCGGTCAGCGCGTACAAGGTAGGACGAATGGCATCTACCGATGGCCGGCGCCAACAGCACAGCCTCGGATTCTACTTAGGATAAGACCCATCAGGCGACCGCTCGGCCCCTAGTCCCGCCGCCTTTAGCGGAAGGCGCGCCCGCGACGTTCTTGCTGGCGGCGCTTACTTGGCGGCTGATCGAACGACGCGCACTGCGCCTGAAACCGCGATCGGCGCCGACCCCGGCCAAAACCTTGAGGGCCGCCGTCGCGGGTGGCGGTGTCGCCCCACAGTCGATCCGCGGCTTAAGCGGCGACCCTCACCACGCCCGCCTCGATGGCCACCGGCCACGCCGTCAAGGTCCGGCCGGCGCACGGCCCGCCGATGCACAGGCCGTCGGTGGGGCGGAACAAGGCGCCGTGCGAGGCGCACAGGATCTGGTCGCCCTCGCGGGTCAGGTAACGATCCGGCGCCATGGCTAGCGGCATGCCGGCGTGCGGGCAGCGGTCGACAAAACCGATGACAGCGCCGCCGTGCCGCACGACGAAGCCCAGGAACAGTTGATCGCCGACGCGAAACATAAAGCCGCGAGATCCGGGGTCGGTCAGCTCGTCCAGCGCGCACAGAACCGTTCCGGCGGTCGGGCGGGCGGGGTTGTCGGTGGCATCCCTCGCTGACTGATTCAACCCAACCCCTCGATCCTCAGGGGCCGGGCCAACAGCGCGTTGATCGCCCGGCCGACTTCGATCTCGCCGGCCAGGATCGCCGCCACCGCGTCGCAGATCGGGGTTTCCACGCCTAAACGACGGGCCAAAGCGATCACCGCCGGAGCGGAGGCGACGCCTTCGGCGACCGAGCGTTTGTCGCTCAAGGCGTCGGCGAGGCTTTCGCCGCGCCCGAGCGCCAGACCGACGCTCATGTTG
>JANXWN010000245.1 GCA_025351125.1 Caulobacteraceae bacterium
TGGCCGGCACGCAATTGATGAAACACTTGGTGCGCGAAGACGTGGTGCGCGAATTGACCTATACGGGCCGGATTTTTTCCGGAGCTGAAGCCATGGCGATGGGTTTTGCGACCCGGGTCTGCGGTGATCCACGCGCCGAAGGCTTGGCGACCGCGCGCGATATCGCGGGCAAGAACCCCCATGCGGTGCGCGCCGCCAAGCGGTTGCTGAACGCCGCGGTCGATATCGGTCCGGCTGCGGGATTTCTACAGGAAACCGAAGAACAAATCGCTTTGATCGGTAGTCCCAATCAAGTCGAAGCCATTTTGGCCAATATGCAAAAGCGATCACCGGTGTTTGTCGAAGCAAGCTAGAAGCGCTCGCCATGAGGTCTGGGTAACAAATTGATGGAAGTGACTCGCCCCCAACGCGATCACGGCCATGATCACGTTGCCCATCACCACGTCCACGCTCCGGCGTCGTTTGGGCGGGCGTTTGCCATCGGTGTTACGCTCAACACCGGCTATGTCGTCCTTGAGGCCGTGTGCGGGCTGCGGGCGCATTCGCTATCGTTATTGTCGGACGCGGGGCACAATTTGGGCGACGTTCTTAGCCTCGCTGTCGCTTGGCTCGCGACGTGGCTGAGCCGCAAAGCGCCAAGCGGGCGTTACACCTACGGCCTGCGAGGATCTTCGATCCTTGCGGCCTTGAGCAATGCCGCCTTGTTGCTGGTCGTCACGGGTGGAATCGCGTGGGCGGCGATCTTGCGGCTCATCCATCCCGGACCGTCGGGCGGCGGCGTGATGATGGCCGTGGCTGCTGGCGGTATTGCCGTCAACGCCGTTACTGCCTGGATGTTCGCCGCGGGAGGCAAGGACGACGTGAACATTCGCGCCGCCTTTCTCCATATGGCGTCGGACGCCCTCGTCGCGGCAGGTGTCGTGGTGACCGGCGGCCTGATACTGCTTACGGGCTGGACGTGGCTGGACCCCGCCGTCAGCCTGATTATCGGCGGCATCATCGTTTGGAGGACGTGGTCTTTGATGCGGGAATCGCTGGATCTGGCTCTGCAAGCAACACCACGCAGCGTGGATCGCGACGGCGTGCATGCGTTCCTAGCCACCTTGCCCGGCGTGACCGAAGTGCACGATCTGCACATTTGGGGCATGAGCACCACCGAAACGGCGCTGACCGCGCACATCGTCCGGCCCGACGCGGTAACGGATGACCACTTCCTGCACGATATCTGCGGCGAACTGCGCACGCGCTTTAAGGTTCATCACGCGACCCTGCAGTTGGAACGCGGAAGCGGCGGCTTTCCCTGCGCCTTAGCGGCGGAAGACGTCGTTTGACAGTCTACCACGGGCCGTCCGCCGTGCGCATGGTACCACCTCTCGGGCTCGAACCGAGGACCTCTAGATCCACAATCTAGCGCTCTAACCTGCTGAGCTAAGGCGGCCTTTCCACGCGAAAGAGCGGCGGGTTTAGTCGCGAAGCGGTATGCGATCAAGAGGCGACCCCGTCTCGCCAGTCCGGTTGGCGTCATATCGCCCGTAAGATCTTCTTTGCCTCATTGATCGTTGCTTGGCGACTAGCTCCCAATCGCTCAACTCACGCCATTTCGCTTCCCCAGCGGGTGAAGAGAGGCGAGTGTGTGAATCTTTCTCTGCCCCCTTTTAGGGGAAGTGGATCGCGCTCTCTCGCGCGAGACGAAGGGGGCGCCAGCCGCATCACTGCCGCCCGGAGTCGCTTCCCCCAGGTAAAAAGAAGCCCTCGGATGAAGCCATCCGAGGGCAAAATTTTTCGTTTTTAAACCCAGGTCACTCGCCGGAGTCTTTTGGCACCTGGAACCGAATGATGGTTTCGAAAATACCACCGCTGACCGGCACGCCGTCCGCCGTTTTTGGCTTCAGCTTAAAGATACGCGACAGCTTAATGGCGGCTTCACCAAAACCCTGATCGGACGGGTCTTCGCCGGACGTTGAACATCCCGTGAGCTTTCCGTTTTCCAAAACCGTACAGCGTATCGACACACGACCATTGACAGCGAGACGTTGCGCTCGCTCAGGATAGTACTGCGCCATATCCTCGGATGACGGCCGCGAGATAAACTGCGGATTGGTGATGATCGTGGGACGCGGTGGCGGCGCGGCGGCGACCGGGGCCACGGGCGCCGGCGGCGGAGGTTTCACCACAGCTTGGAACGGCGACGGCGGCGGCGGCGGCGCGCCGACCACCGGAGCGGCAGGCGGACGTGGGGTCACCGGCGGCGGCGGCGGCAGATTTTTCGGTGGAGGCGGCGGCGGCGGCGGCGGCGGCGGCGGCGGCGGCGGCTTGATCAGCTGTGTATCGGTTTTCTCGTCCGCGTAACTTTGAAACTTCGATTCAAATTTCCACTGATAGAGATAATAACCGATGATGCCGTGCACAAAGAGGGTGGCCGCCACAGCGGCGACAATACCGTTGGTGCGCTTGGGCCGCGGCATATCAAAGGGGTTGTGCGCCGGATGGGTGATATCGATTGTTGGCGATGAAGCGGAAGTGTTGTCTGCCATCACTTCAGTCCCGACTTGTCTTCGCCGACCAAAGCGACGCTATAAAAGCCGTTGTCTTGCAGCTTGTTCATGACCGCCATGAAGTCTTGATACAAGACGTTCTCGTCACCGCGAATGTAGATCCGTTCGTTAGCCGGATTTCGAACTCCGACGGCCTTGTGAAGATCGGCCCCCAATGTGTCTAAATCCGATTTGTTGTCGCCGATGTACACCCGACCATCCTGCTTGAGAGAGATATACACCGGCGTAGGTGGACTTTTCGCCGGCTTGGCGGACGCCGGCGGGAGAGCCACCTTGATCGTGACGCTCGCCAACGGCGCGGCTACCATGAAGATAATGAGGAGGACCAGCATCACGTCCACGAAGGGCGTAACATTGATCGAGGCGTTTTGCGCGACGTCGTAGCGGCCGCCGCTGGCCCCTGCGAGTTTAGCGGCCATACGCCTTACGCTCCCTTGTCGAGCTGCCGGGAGATGGCGTTGGTCAATTCAGCGACAAAACCTTCCGACCGCGAACCGTAAGCGCTGATTTGGGTCTGGAAGAGATTGTAGCAGATAACCGCCGGGATGGCGGCGAACAGACCGATGCCGGTGGCCAACAAAGCCTGAGCGATACCGGGGGCGACAACCGCGAGGTTGGTCGTGTTGGTGTTCGCGATGCCGATAAACGAGTTCATGATACCATAGACCGTACCGAACAAGCCAATGAACGGGGCGTTCGCGCCGACCGAGGCAAGAAATTGCATGCCGCCGGAAAGACGTTTGGCCAGCGAGGCCTGAACTGCGCCAATCGCCGTCTGAGCGCGCATGATCGTCGAGTCGCGGTGCTCGCCGGAGACGTGCAGACCCGCTTGACGCGACAATTCGACTTCCGACGCCGCTGCGGCTGACATGTCAGCGAGAGGATTGCCGGCAAATTCTTCGGATTCGGCGATACGGCCCATGTCCGTGATCGACTTGGCGCCGCGGAAGTTTTCCAAAAAGGCATCGGAAGACCGCTTCAAACTGCCAAACTCCATCAGCTTGATGATCAGCAGCGCCCAGGTGCCAAGCGAGCAGATCAGCAGGCCGATCATGACCAG
>JANXWN010000286.1 GCA_025351125.1 Caulobacteraceae bacterium
TCTGCACACCGGTGAGTACGACGACGGCGAACTCGGCGAAATTTTCATCGACATGCACAAGGAAGGCGCCGCTTTTCGCTCGTTGATGAATAATTTCGCCATCGCGATTTCAATTGGCCTACAATACGGAGTGCCGTTGGATGAATTCGTCGAGGCCTTCGTCTACACCCGTTTCGAGCCTGCCGGCCCTGTCGTGGGCAACGACTCCATCCGCTCGGCCACCTCGATCCTCGACTATGTGTTCCGCGAGCTCGGCGTCTCCTATCTCGACCGTAACGATTTGACCAACCTCGATCCCGAGGAGCTTAACGCCGATGGGCTGGGACGCGGCGTGATGGACACCACCGAACCACAGCCGGCCGCCCGCTACATCTCCAAAGGCTTCGCGCGGGGAACGCCGCCGGATAATTTAGTGTTTCTGCCCATGCAAAAACGCGACAGTGAGGCGGGCGCCGCCGGCGGCGTGTCGGCGGACATATGCCCGGCGTGCGGCGATATCGCCCTAGTGCGCAAGGGTCAGAGTTTGATCTGCCACACCTGCGGCGTGCGGCAGGGACGCGCTCCGGACGGAGACGACGCACCCCGCAGCGCGGGTTACTGAACTTCCTGGCCCAAAGCTGTATTCGAAATCTACGCTTCGCCCCCAACGACCGCGGGCGCGCGACGGGTGATCTCCCAATCGCCAGCGGATTTTTCGATCGTTCCTTATTTGTTCTTGGTTTCATGACGACTCTCGCTACTATATGCGAAAGCCATGCAAGACCCCTCCCATTTCATTCGCGTTCGCGGCGCGCGCGAACACAATTTGAAAAATGTCAACGTGGATATCCCGCGCGGCGAATTGGTCGTGCTGACCGGCTTGTCCGGGTCGGGGAAAAGCAGCTTGGCGTTCGACACTATCTATGCCGAGGGCCAGCGGCGCTATGTTGAGAGTTTGTCGGCCTATGCGCGGCAGTTTCTGGAATTGATGAGTAAGCCGGACGTCGACCTGATCGAAGGCTTGTCCCCGGCCATATCCATCGAGCAGAAAACCACCAGCCGCAATCCCCGCTCCACCGTCGGCACGGTGACCGAGATCCACGACTATATGCGACTGTTATGGGCCCGGGTCGGCGTGCCGCATTCACCGGCGACCGGGCTGCCGATCGAAAGTCAGACCGTCAGTCAGATGGTGGATAAATTGACGGCGTTGTCTGACGGCACGAGGCTTTACCTGCTCGCGCCAGTGGTGCGTCAGCGCAAAGGCGAATACCGCAAGGAAATCGCCGAATGGCAAAAAGCAGGGTTTCAGCGCCTAAAAATCGACGGCACATTTTATCCGATCGAGGACGCACCCGCGCTGGAGAAAACGTTCAAGCACGACATCGATGTCGTCGTGGACCGCTTGGTGACCCGAGCCGACCAAGAAACCCGCTACGCCGACAGCCTCGAGACCGCGTTACGCTTGGCCGATGGCATAGCCGTCGCCGAGTGGGCCGACGCGCCGCCGGACGGCGCGGCGCCGCAACGGCTGATGTTTTCGGAAAAATTCGCCTGTCCGGTGTCCGGGTTTTCCATCGCCGAAATCGAGCCGCGGTTATTTTCCTTCAACAACCCCGCCGGTGCTTGCCCGGCCTGCGACGGTCTGGGCATGAAGCTCAAGATCGATGCGGATCGGGTTGTGCCGGACAAGGATTTAACGCTGCACAAAGGAGCGGTGGCGCCCTGGGCTAAAGGCCCTTCACCGCTTTACACGCAGACTTTGCAAGCGTTGGCGCGACACTACGGGTTTTCCATGGACACGCCCTGGAGATCTTTGCCCGACGAGGCAAAAGCTGTGGTTCTGCAAGGCTCAAAGGGCGTAAAGATAAAGTTCGTATATGACGACAACGCCCGAAAATATGAAGTCAGCAAGACGTTCGAGGGCGTCCTGCCCAATCTGGAACGCCGCTGGCGCGAAACCGATTCCAGCTGGGTACGCGAGGAACTGGGGCGTTATCAATCAGAATCGCCCTGCGAAACATGCCACGGCGCGAGGCTGAAACCCGAGGCCCTCGCCGTCAAAATTGCCGGCAAAACCATTGCCGATGTCTCCATTCTAGCGATACGGCCCGCGCGCCATTGGTTTACCCAGTTGGAGAACGATCTAACCGACAAACAATTGGAAATTGCTCGGAGGATCTTAAAGGAAATCAACGATAGGCTGCGGTTTCTCGTTGATGTGGGTCTAGACTATCTGAACCTGTCGCGCGGCTCGGGCACGCTATCGGGCGGCGAGAGCCAACGTATCCGTCTGGCCAGCCAGATTGGCTCAGGTTTGACCGGCGTACTCTATGTTTTGGACGAGCCGTCCATCGGTCTGCATCAACGGGACAATGCCCGATTGTTGGTCAGCCTCAAAGGTCTACGGGATCTGGGTAATTCGGTGCTGGTGGTCGAGCACGACGAGGAGGCGATTCTCAGCGCCGACTATGTCATCGACATGGGTCCGGCCGCCGGGGTTCACGGCGGAGAAATTGTCGCCGAGGGTAAGCCGGCCGATATCATGGCGAACCCTAAAAGCGTCACGGGTCAATATCTTACCGGCGCCCGCCAAATCGAAATTCCGTTCAGACGCCGCCCGTTGTCGGCTAAGAAAATAGTCAAAGTCATCGGCGCGACCGGCAACAACCTCAAGGGCGTCACCGCGGAAATTCCCGTGGGAACCTTCACCTGCATCACGGGTGTTTCCGGCGGCGGAAAATCTACCTTTACCATCGAAACGCTTTACAAAGCCGCGGCCCGTCGGCTGAACCACGCGTCGGACGCCCCCGCAGCGCACGACAAAATCGAGGGCCTGGAGAATTTTGATAAGGTCATCGACATCGACCAAAGTCCGATCGGTCGCACTCCGCGGTCAAACCCGGCGACCTACACCGGCGCCTTTACGTCGATCCGAGATTGGTTCGCCGGCCTGCCTGAAGCCAAGGCGCGCGGCTACGGGCCGGGTCGGTTCAGCTTCAACGTCAAGGGCGGACGGTGCGAGGCCTGTCAGGGCGACGGATTGATCAAGATCGAAATGCACTTCCTGCCGGACGTCTACGTCACCTGCGATGTTTGCAGGGGCCAACGTTACAACCGGGAAACGTTGGAAATCTTGTTTCGTGGCAAGAGTATAGCTCAAATTCTTGATATGACGGTGGAGGAAGCAGCCGACATGTTCAAGGCCGTCCCCCCGATCCGCGACAAGATGGAGACGCTTAAACGTGTCGGCTTGGGTTATATCAAGGTTGGCCAGCAAGCGACCACCTTGTCGGGTGGCGAGGCGCAACGGGTCAAGCTGTCGAAGGAATTGTCGAAACGCGCGACGGGCCGAACGCTGTATATCCTTGACGAACCGACGACCGGCTTACACTTCGAAGATGTGCGTAAGTTATTAGAAGTGCTACATGAATTGGTCGATCAAGGTAATACGGTTGTTGTGATTGAACATAACCTGGATGTCGTCAAGACCGCCGATTGGATCGTTGATTTCGGTCCGGAGGGCGGCGACGGCGGCGGCGAGATCGTCGCGGTGGGGTCGCCGGAACAGGTTGCGGCCAACGACGACAGTTGGACGGGGCGTTATTTGGCCGAGGTGCTTGAACGGGGCCACCGGCAAGCGGCCAGCATGAAGCAGACGCGAGCGCGCGCGAAAGCGTAAACATTATTTTGGGGAGATTGGTTTGGTGAAGCTCTACGGCGCGCCGATGCCGGCCCCTAATCCGCGTCGGGTTAGAATGTTTCTTGCGGAAATCGGCGTCGAACTGGCCGAAACGCCAGTGAATTTGCGAAAACGCGAGCACAAGTCGCCGGAATACCGAGAGAAAAACTCTCTGGGCCAGATCCCGACCCTGGAGCTCGATGACGGATCGACGCTATCGGAATCCGTGGCCATCTGCCGCTATTTCCAGGAATTGCGCCCTCAGCC
>JANXWN010000291.1 GCA_025351125.1 Caulobacteraceae bacterium
GCGCTCGCGACGCGGTCGCAATAGAGGTCGAGCACGGCGAAGCTCGCGCCGCGGATATCGGCGTCGATGTCCATCCGCATGCCGTCGATCACCGCTAAGAAATCTTCCTGCCGCAGATCAAAATCCCGGACCGGCCGATCCAAAATCCGCGTTTTCGCGCGTGTTTCGCCGGTAAAAAGCGCCGCGAGGTCGTCGCGCCACGTGTCCAGCGCCGCCTCGCGTTCAGCCGTCGTCGCGCCGGGGTCATCGGCAATGTCATCGACCTTGCGGCAGAAATCATAGACCGCGAACATGGCGGCGCGTTCGCGACGCGGCAATAGCCGCATGGCGGCATAGAAGGAACTGCCCGAAGCTTGGGCTTCCAGAGACGCTGGCGCGGCGGCGGTCATCGGCTTGCTATGCCTCGGCTCGGCGAATCCGCCGAGTCCTCAGGCGCGCCAGGACCGCGTCGCCGGCGCCGAGCGCCGCGCCGCCCAGGGCCTCCCACCGGCGATGATGCACCCTCTCGCTCAAAGGGTCGTGGGACATCAAACGGTTGTTGAGGCTGATGGCAAGGCGATGGATCACGCCGATTTCCAGCGACAACCGCCGATCGCGCACCTGGCCGGCCAAGGGTTTCGCCTGCTCCAAAAGTTTTGCGGTTCGCCGTGCCAGATCGGCGATTACGCAACGCAAGGCCGGCGACGCCGCCAGCTCGCCCAGCGCCGTAACCGGCACGCCCGCCACCGCCAGGGCGTCAGTGGGCAGATAGACCCGGTCGATGTCGCGATAATCTTTGCCGCAGTCTTGCAAATGGTTGTTGATCTGCAAGGCGGCGCACAGGGCGTCCGACGCGGCCCAAGTGGCGCGGTCCTCGCCGTGCACGTCCAGCATGAACCGCCCAACCGGCGCGGCGGAATAACGGCAGTAGTCAATCAAATCGGCCCAGTCGGCGTAGCGGTTCTGGGTCACGTCGCGCTTGAAGGCGGTGAGCAAGTCCAGCGCGTGTTGCATGCTTATGCCCCGTTCGGACAGTCTATTGCGCAAGGCGACCGCCTCGGGAACCGAGGTGGCGGCGCCGGTGAGACTGCACTCGACGGCGGTGAGTTCCGCTAATTTGGTCCGCGGCGACGCGGTCGCATGATCGGCGATGTCGTCGCTCATCCGCGCCACGCGATAAAACGCCATCACCAGCGGACGATGGCGCCCCGCGATCAAAGCCGAGGCGACGGGAAAGTTCTCCTCGCGGTGGCCTTTGCCGGAAGTGAGGGTCGTCATGCCGCCTTCATCGCCTGAGCGCGGCCCTTCCACAACCCGCCGCGGCCGCCCCAGACCTCGAGCGCCGATCGGACGGTAAAGCCGGTATAGATCGCGCCGATCACCGGCAGGACCAATCCCCAGGCCGGCGAGCGGCGATAGAGTCGCAGCATGGGTTGGAAGGTCAGGGCCATGATCGCCCACGCCGCTAAGCCCGCCCAGCGCGCGAGGCCGGACGCGAAGAGCGTCAACAGGGGCGGCGCGAGGTAGATCAAGCTCATTCCGACCACCGTGCCAGCCAGCAACAGCGGCGAATAGCCCAATTGCGCGTAAGCGGAACGCGACACCATGCGCGCGATCTCGTGAAAACTGGCGTAGGGCCGCAGGCTCTGGGCGCGCTGCGTCAGGCCCAGCCAGATCGGTCCTTGGCGTTTAAGCAGCGCGCCCAAGGTGCAGTCGTCGATGATCGCGCCGCGGATCGCCGCCACGCCGCCCGCGCGCGCCAGCGCCTCGCGCCGCACCAACATACACCCGCCGGCCGCGGCGGCCGTCTTGCGGCCCGGCTCGTTCACCCAGGCGAAGGGATAGAGCATGGCGAAAAAGTACACGAAGGCCGGGATCAGCAGGTGTTCGGCCCAAGTCTCCACCGTCAGCTTGGCCATCAGAGAGGTCAATACCAATTGACCCGCTCCGGCCCGGACGACGAGGGCCCTAAGATTGTCCGGCGTGTGGGCGATATCGGCGTCGGTCAGCAGCAGATAGTCGACCGCGCCGGCCGCCGCGATGCCCTGATGTTGCGCCCACAATTTTCCGGTCCAGCCCTCCGCCAGCGGCGCGCCGGCGATCACGGTCAACCGCTCGGCATCGCCGAGCGCGCGGGCGATATCGCCGGTGCCGTCGTCGCTGTCGTCGTCGACCAGAATGATTCGAAAATCGCCGGGATAGTCTTGCGCCAACAGACTGCCGACCGATCGCGCGACGACGTCGGCTTCGTTGCGGGCGGGGACCACGGCGACGACGCTCGGCCAGACGGTCGGCGGCGCGGCGGGGTTATCCCGGTCGTCGCTTTCGCGGTTCCGCCAAAATCCGCCGCGCCCGATCAACAGATAAATCCAGACGCCGAGGGCTGTGACACTCATAACCGCGCTCATGCGATGCGGGCGGGGCGCCCGCGCTCCGGGAGTGCGGGCGCC
>JANXWN010000310.1 GCA_025351125.1 Caulobacteraceae bacterium
TTGGTGTCCACGGTCATGATATCGTTGTATTTCGTAATCGACCAATACGGGCCGAACTCGCTCTCGGCGCAATAGTGCACAGGTTCCTCTTTGCGCAGCCGTTCAAAAAACGGCCAGTGGGTGTCGTTTACGAAGCGACTGCGGTCGCTCATATCGAGCGTATCGAGCGCGATAGCGGATGCTTCCGCTTTGGCGCTCTTTAAGACATCACCCGATCCGTCGGCCATCAGCGCAACTCCTATAGGTTATCAACGAACACTAATCCGGCGGCGAACGCCCGGCAATCGCTTTTGCGAAGTCAGTCGATCCGCACTAGTTTCTCCAGAACGATAAATTCGAGGTCGTCGCGTTTTGCGGTGCCAAACCGTTGATCGTCTTCGGCTGGAGGGGTCAGGGGCATTCATTCATCCCTGTCGGACCGATTATGGTCGGCCTTGTTCGGATCGCCCGCATTTGCCACAGTCGGCGTCAACAGGCGAGACATCGACATGCACCACGATCTTTACGACGCCGCGACGTTTGCCGCAGGTCAGCCGCACGATCTTTATAGGCGTTTGCGCGAGGAGACGCCGGTTCATTGGAACCATGAGCCTAACGGTCCGGGTTTTTGGGCCTTGACGCGCTACGACGACGTCTTCGCCGTCGATCACGACTTTCAGGCCTATTCGTCAGCGCCGACGATCATGATCGATGACCCGCTAAACGCCAATGAAGGAGCGATCGGCGAGGCGAAAATGATGTTGATGATCGATCCGCCGCAGCACACCGCCTTTAGAAAACTCATTCGCGCCGAATTCACTAAACCGGCGGCGGCGGTTAAAGGCCTTCGTCTGAACGAATTGGCCCGCCAGATCGTCAACACCGTGATCGAGCGGGGCGAATGCGATTTCGTGGCCGATGTCGCCGGCGAAATGCCGTCGTATGTGATCGCCGAATTGATGGGATTGCCGCTCGACGACGGACGCGAACTCTACAAGCTGACCGAAATTATCCATTCCTCCCCCGAAACCATGGCGCCGCGAGCCATTCCAGACGCGGTAAACAACATGTTCGGCTATGCCGCCGCGGTGATCGCCGAAAAGCGCGCGCGCCCAGCCGACGACCTCGCGACGCGCCTACTAACCGTCGAAGTCGGGGGCCGGCGGCTGACCGACCCGGAGTTTTTACTGTTCTTCATGCTTCTGGTTGACGCCGGTGGCGACACCACGCGCAATCTGCTGTCGGGCGGCCTACTCGCCCTGACCCGTCATCCCGAGCAGTTGGCTCAATTGATGGCCGATATCCCCGGTCGTTTGAATGCCGCGCGCGAGGAGCTATTGCGCTTTGTCAGCCCGGTGATTTACATGCGACGCACCGCCACGCGCGACGTCGAAATTCGGGGAACCGCGATCAAACAGGGCGAAAAAGTGGTGATGTATTTCGGCGCCGCCAACCGCGATCCCGCCCAGTTCGACGACCCCGATGGCTTGAACCTCGCGCGCAACCCCAACCCGCACGTTGCCTTTGGCGGCGGTCCGCACGTCTGTCTCGGCCAGCATCTCGCGCGCTTGGAAATCGATGCGGTGTTAACCGAAGTGCTGACGCGGATGAAGGGCGTGGTCATCCCGCACGAGCCGGAGTGGTTGGCGTCGACCTTCATTTCCGGCCCAAAAAGCATGCCGGTGACGTTTACGCCGGCGCGACGGTTGTAGAGCCCAAGCCCCTATCGGACCGCAACGCCGTGGCTGGAACTCAGGATTTCATCGCCGATCCGCGCAATGACCACGTGATTGTGTCCGTTAACGGCAATCTGACGCCGCGCGCCCAGGCCACCATATCGATTTTCGACGCCGGGTTTTCGATGGGCGACGGGGTGTGGGAGGGCATCCGACTGCACAAGGGCGCGCTGGTGTTTCTCGACTTCCATCTCGACCGGCTGTTCGCGGGCGCGGCGGCGATCGGTCTGGATATCGGGTTGAACCGCGAAGGCCTCGCGGCGGCGATTTGGCGGTGTCTCGACGCCAACAGCATGACCGACGGCGCGCACGTCCGCCTGATGGTGACGCGCGGCGTGAAGAGCACGATCAATCAGGACCCGCGCAACGCGCTGGGGCGGGCGAGCATTGTGATCTTCGCCGAATATAAAGCGCCGCTTGTCACGGCGCGCGCGGTCGGACTGCATTTGCATACCGCTTCGATCCGCTGCCGGCGCATATGTTCGATATGCGGATCAACTCGCATAGTCGACTTAATCTCATTATCGCCTTGTTGGAAGCGATCAAGGCGGGCGCCGACGAAGCGCTCATGCTCGACCCGTACGATCATGTATCGAGTTGCAACGCGACCAATTTCTTTTGGGTGCGGCGCGGCGTCGTCTACACGTCCAGCGGCGCATTCTGCTTCAACGGGATCACGCGCGACCACGTGATTGCGTTATGCCGCCGCCACGCCGTTGAGATCCATATCAGCGACTTTGCGTTGGCGCATGTGCACGGCGCCGACGAAGCCTTTGTCACCGGCACGACCGGCGCCGTAGCGTCGGTGCGACGGATCGACGAGACGATATTCGCGGATGCGCCTGGACCGGTCACGACCCGCTTGGCCGGTCTGTATGCCAACCTGAAAGACCACTACGCTGCAACGAGGCTCCGTCCGTGACGCCGCCGCCCATCCGGATCGCCATGTGGTCGGGTCCACGTAATATTTCCACCGCCATGATGCGCGCGTTCGAGAACCGCGCCGACACGGCCGTGATCGACGAGCCGTATTATGCCGCCTATCTGCACGACACCGGCCTGGACCACCCGCTGCGCCCAGCGGTGCTCGCGGGTGGCCCGATCGACCCGGCGCGAGTGGTCGAAACGCTGACGGGACCGATCCCCGGCGGTCGGACGATCTTCTACCAGAAACACATGACCCACCACATGCTGCCGCGCTTTGATCGCGGGTGGATGAGGCAATGCCGAAATGTCTTTCTGATCCGCGCGCCCGAGGCCGTGCTGGCTTCCTACCTCGTAAAACGGGCCGACGTCGCTCTGGCGGACATCGGTTTTCGGCAACAAGCCGAACTGTTCGATACAGTCGCCGAATATTGCGGCCGCGCGCCGTCGGTGATCGACGCCGCCGATGTATTGGCCGACCCGCCCGGCGCGCTGGCGCGACTGTGCGCCGCGCTGCAAATTCCCTTCGACTCGGCCATGCTGCGCTGGCCCCCTGGCGGACGCCCCACCGATGGCGCCTGGGCGCCGGCGTGGTACGACGCCGTGGAACGCTCGACCGGCTTTACGTCGCCCAACCTCGCGCCGATCACCCTCCCCGCCTCGTTGCAGCCCGTCGCGGACGCAGCCCGCATCTACTATGAGCAAATGGCTAGATTTACGCTTTAGAGCGACAAGATCGCTATCGGTAAAACGGCGCCGATGACCAGTAAGGCCCAGATCAGGCGTTTGCGACGGCTGAACGTCACCGCCATCCACACGCCAGCCAGAGTAGACCCGATCAGGCTGACCGCGACGAGCAAATACAACGCCTTCAAGAGCGTGGTGGAGGGCGGCGGCGCGTCGTCGGTTTGGGCCGCGCGGATGCCGGTAGGGGCGGGGGCGGCGCGCTCCGGGGGGGCCAGGTAGGTTTGGTCCTTGTGAATCGCCGAAAGACTGCGAATGAGCGCCGGAGCGTGATATCCGTCGTGAGACTCGTGCAAATGGTAGAGTTGCATCGCCCCGGTCGTCGCCAAAAACAGCACGCTGGGAGCGATCAACACCCCGACATAGGTATGCAGCCGCCTAACGGTCAGGGCGAGGTTGGCGGGTCGCTTTACGGCGTTTTGTCGGGTCAACTACGTTTCACCCTGCGTTGGCTGCGTTATTGCGACCAAATGGCCTTAGCCGATGATTTTAGCGCGGGCGAGGCCGGCCCACGCTCAGCG
>JANXWN010000387.1 GCA_025351125.1 Caulobacteraceae bacterium
CGCATCCCGACAATCCCGAGGGGTGGGTTCGACTGGTCCGCGCCTACGGCGTTCTGGCGCTGCCGGAACGACAGACCCGCGCTCTCGAAGCCGCGCGCAAACGCTACGCGCGCGATCCAGCCGTTCTGGCGCAACTCGACGCCGCCGCGCGCCCGCAATAGTGAGACCTGGCGCCTTGGCTTTTCTTCCCCGATCTCGCACCGCGCGCCGAAGGCTGACGCTCATCGCTGCCGTCTCGCCGATCTTGGCTTTGGCCGCGGGACTGACATTGTATGGCTTGCGCAGTTCAATTTCGTATTTCTATACCCCGTCGCAAGCCCTGGCGGCGCACGTCGGCGCGGGCCTGCCGATCCAGCTGGGCGGTATGGTGCAGGCCGGTTCGGTGATCAAGGGCGCCGATGGAACCCTGACCTTCGTCGTCGCCGATCACACGGCGCGCTCGGCGGTGAGCTTCAAAGGCGATCTGCCCGACTTGTTCCGGGAAGGGCAAGGGGTGGTCGCCACGGGCGCTTATGACGCGCGAGGCGTCTTCGTCGCCAACCAAATTTTGGCCAAGCACGACGAGCGGTATATGCCCCGCGAGCTGACCAAGGCGCTTAAGGCGCAAGGCGAATGGCGCGGCGATGGCCAAGCGCCGGCGTACAGCGCGCAAAGGCCAGTGTCGTGACCGCCGAGTTCGGCCAATTCGCACTGGCGCTGGCGCTCTGCCTGTCGCTGGCGCAAATCGTGCTGGCGGCCGTCGGGCGGGGCCGGCGAAATGCGGTCTTGACCGGCGCGGGCGAAGGCGCGGCCTTGGCGGCCTTCGCTTGCGTCGCGACCGCCTTTGGGTGTCTGATCTGGGCCTTTCTCAGCTCCGATTTTTCCGTCAGCAACGTCGCGGAGAACTCGCACACCGAAAAGCCCCTGATTTACAAAATCGCCGGGGCCTGGGGCAGCCATGAAGGCTCGATGCTCCTGTGGTGTTTCGCCTTGACCGGCTACGGTGCGGCGGTGGCGCGCTCGCGCGGCCTGCCGTGGAGCCTCAAGGCTCTGACGGTCGCCACGCAGGGGGCGCTGGGCGTTCTGTTCATCGGTTATATGGTGTTCGCCTCCAACCCGCTGTTTCGGCTGGCCGACGCGCCGATCGAAGGCCGTTCGCTCAATCCCCTGTTGCAGGACCCGGCTTTGGCCGCCCATCCGCCGTTCCTGTACGCCGGCTATGTCGGCCTGTCGGTGGTGTTTTCGTTGGCCGTCGCCGCCTTGATCGAAGGCCGTCTCGATGCCGCCTGGGCCCGATGGGTGAGGCCGTGGGCCTTGGCGGCCTGGGCCCTGCTGACCGTCGGCATAACCCTGGGATCGTTCTGGGCGTATTACGAGCTAGGGTGGGGCGGCTGGTGGTTTTGGGACCCGGTGGAGAACGCCAGCCTCATGCCTTGGTTGGCGGCGACGGCCTTGCTGCATTCCGCCGTGGTGACGGAAAAGCGCGGAGCCCTGGCGGCGTGGACGGCATTTCTGGCGATCAGCGCGTTTACCCTATCCATGCTAGGAGCGTTTTTGGTGCGCTCCGGCGTCCTGACCTCGGTGCACGCCTTCGCTGTTGATCCCAAACGTGGCATATTGCTGCTGGGCATTCTAGGACTCGCGGCCGGCGCCGGGTTTGGCCTGTTCGCGTGGCGGGCGCCCTTGCTGAAAGATCAATCGGCCTTCGCGCCTATCAGCCGCGAAAGCGCGCTGGTGTTTAACAACATCGTTTTGGCGGCGGTGACGTTCACCGTGCTGGCGGGCACATTGTGGCCCCTGATCCTTGACGCACTCGGCCAGCAAGGTGGCGTCGGCGCGCCTTATTACAATCGCGTCGTGGGACCGTTGATGGCCGTCGCCTTCCTGATCTTGCCCGCCGGACCGCTGCTGGCGTGGAAGCGCGGCGACGCTTTGGGTGTGGCGCAACGCTTAGGCTTCGCCGCCGCGGTCGCCGTGCTCTCCGGCGTCGCGATGATCGCCCTGATCGAACCGCGCAAGGCGGTGGCGTCCCTTGGGGTTGCGATCGGCGTATGGTTGATCACCGGCTCTTTAGCCGAAATCGTCGAGCGGGCGCACGGCTTTCGTGTGCCGGCCGGCGAGAGTTTGCGCCGTCTCAAGGGGCTGCCGCGTGGCGCTTGGGGTATGAGCTTGGCGCATGTCGGTTTGGGCGTGTTTGTCATGGGCGCTGCTTTTGAGGGCGCGTGGAAGATCGAAAGCACCCAGGTCATCGGCGTCGGCGGCCATGTGCAGCTCGGCGCTTATCATTTGACGCTCGACAGCGTGACCGATCGGCTTGGTCGCAATTACGACGCCGAGCACGCGGCGATCCGGGTCACCGACCCCTCCGGCGCCGTGGTTTGTTTAGCCACGCCAGAACGGCGCACTTTCGCAACCGGCGGTCAAACCACCTCGAATGTGGCGATTTGCCCTAAGGGTCTGGACGACATCTATATCGTTTTGGGCGAACGCCGCGTCGCCACCGGGGGAAGTGCATCGTCCTGGTTGATCAGGAGCTATATTCACCCGTGGGTGCGACTGATCTTTTTAGGACCGCTGTTGATGGCGCTGGGCGGCGCGTTCTCGCTGTCGGATCGGCGACTGCGCCTAGCGGCGGCGCGCCGACGCGAGGCGGTAGCGTGAACGTCAAAAAGACTACGATCTTGATTGGCGCCGTGCTTTGCTTGGCGGCGGAACCCGATCCGGCGGAGCGACTGGTCGACCCGGCGGCGGAGGCGCGAGCGCGGTCGCTCTTTCAAGAGACACGCTGTCTAGTATGCCAGGGGCAGTCGATCGACGACTCCGACGCCGAATTGGCGCATGATTTGCGACGCATCATTCGCGGTCAGATCGCCGCTGGTGAAACCACCGATCACGTCCGCGGATTTTTGACCTCCCGGTATGGCGACTACGTGCTCCTGCGACCGCCGTTGTCGGCCAAGAATGCGATACTTTGGACCGGCCCGTTTTTGGTCGGCGTTCTGGGGATCGGTTTGTTGATGGCGCGATTACGTCGGTCAGCGCCGACCGCGCCGCTGACGCCGGAGGAGGATGCCCGGCTGGCG
>JANXWN010000409.1 GCA_025351125.1 Caulobacteraceae bacterium
CCATCGCCGCGCGCATCGACTCGCCGTCGGCCATGTCGCCCTCGACAATTTCGCAATCCACTCCGGCGAAATTGACCGTCGAACTGGTCGCGCGGGCTAGCGCGCGCAGCCTTAGCCCTCGCCCCGCCAACGCCCGCAATACCGCCGAGCCGACAAATCCGGAGCCGCCGGTGACCAGAACCGTGTCGCCGTGATTGAGCATCAAAAAAGGACGACGATCTCGCTTTTGCGCCTACTCACCACCGCCACGATCAAGCGTGACGGCTTCGATTGGGCTGCAAAAACGTGGTGGGTGGCCATCGCAATATCCTGGCTAACTCCGGCTGAGTTGCGCGCGCCGTGGGGGAAGATCAAGTCGAATTCAGCCGCGCGAAATGGCCTTTAATCTCGCGCGAGAATGTTGAGGCACGATGGTGGAAGCTGGACGACAAAAGCTGTCTGTATCAGGAAATCCAGGACGAGCATGTTTTTCCGTGGCAGGTCCGGTTCGCGCGTCTCACGGCTTGCGGAACCGGTAGACAAATTGGTCGGTCTTGCCCCGGATCGATGGGTCGAACACGACGGCCGTGTGCGGATCGCTTGCATTGCGCAAGCTGTCGTTCTCGCCATCGAAGATGAAGCCGGCGGCGGTGACTTCGGCGCGCACCGCCGCCGGATCCATCCGATGCAGGTGATCGGCGGTTTCCGTCACCGGCGCCCCGGCCAGGGCGGCGTGATCGATGACCAAGAGGACGCCGTGTGGTTTCAACTTGAGCAACAGTAATTTATCAAAGGCGGGAACGTCGACGTGCAGCCGCGAAAGATGCATGTCGTGATAATTTTGCGCCGTCCAAATCACATCGGCCGACGGTGCCGCGAGCAAACCCGCCGCGGTGATCTCGATCACCTTGACATTGCCGTAGCCGGGTTCGGCGGCGATTTTGCTCGCGGCGGGTTCGGCGTCGCCTGATTTTGGGTCGGGCGCGGCGGCGTAGACGTGTCCGTTCGGACCGACGGCGATACTCAATACACGGGTGAAATACCCGCCGCCGGGCACCAGTTCGATGACGGTGTCGCCGCTTTTTAAACCCGCGAAGGCCAGCATTTCGGCGGGTTTGCGCGCCGCGTCCCGCGCCACATCCGCGGCGGGCCGACTGGCGACGCCGGCGGCAACGGCTACCGCGGCCGACGGGGTTTCAGCGGCATGGCCGGCGCCGACGGCTAGAGTCGCGGCGAACAAGGTTCCGGCAAACAAAGACTTTGACATGGATATCCTCTGAAGATCCGCGAGCTTCAGGCGCCCGGCGTTCCGGATATGTTAAGCCGGTTGTATCGTCCGGTCACCCCAATTCTCGCATCACGCCGCCTTCACGCGACAGAGGGTCTCCCGATAACAGGGGTCCCCTTCCACGGCTCTCGCGCCCATGCCATTCTTGGTTGGCGGTGCGCGGATCGCCTCCGGGACTGAACCCATTGGCCATAGCTAGGGCTGCGACCGCGGTTTTCGCGCCCTCCCTGTTGTGCGCACATCGTCTTCGGATCCTTCGTCATGAGCTATCTGGGCAACGATGCGATCAATCGTGTCACCTTGCACTCCACGGTTCAGGCCTTGGCACAGGGGGCCGGCGGGGTGTTCGTCTTTGTTTATCTGCTCAAAGCCGGCGTTGCGATTCCGCTGGTTCTTTGCGCCTTGGCTGGCATGTCGCTGGGCCGGTTCGCCATGCGACCGGTCATGTTGTCGGTGGCGCGCCGTCACGGACTGCGCGCGACCCTGATGCTCGGCACCGTGCTGGAGGCGGCGATCTTTCCGCTCTTGCCAAGCGTCCACGGACCCGGCGTCATGCTGTTGATCGTGATCGGGGTCAGCGCCTTGGGAAGCGTGTTGTATTGGACCAGTCTGCACGCGTATTTCGCGGCCTTGGGCGACGCCGAGCATCGCGGGCGACAAGTCGGCGTGCGGGCCGCCGCGATCGCCGTGACCAATATCGTGGCGCCCTGGTTCGGCGGGTGGGCTTTGACGGCCCTGGGAGCCACGTCGTGGCCTGTGAGGCGGATCTTTGCACAATCCCACCCTGGCGGTGGCGGCCAACGCGCTGGCGACGATCGCGGCCATGCTGCTCGAACCGGTAATGATGGCGCGCGTCTACAACCTCGCCAAGGCGAAGCCTTGGCGAACATATTTACTTTTGGCGTCGAGCGGATCCAATGCCAACGCGGGGTTTGTC
>JANXWN010000419.1 GCA_025351125.1 Caulobacteraceae bacterium
GGTTCTGCGGGTCGGGCATCACCACGGTCAATATGGCCGCCGCATCGATCATGTCGGGCATGGAAGATCTGGTGATCGCCGGCGGCACCGAGATGATGTCCTACACCGCGTCGATCGCCGATCCTTCGGCGCCGCCGATGATGGACAACGGCAATCTGCGTTTGCGCGCCCTGCACCCGCAATCCAACCAGGGGGTGTGCGCCGACGCCATCGCCACCTTGGAAGGCATTTCTCGCCAGGCTGTCGATGAGTTGGCTTTCGTAAGCCAGCAACGTGCGGATGCGGCGATCAAGGGCGGCCACTTCAACAAGAGTTTGGTATCGGTTTACCGCGATGACGGCACGCTGGCTCTCGACCACGAAGAATTCCCCCGTCCGCAAACGACGATGGAAGGTCTTGCCGCTCTGAAACCGGCTTTCCCGGCTTTGGCGGATTTTCCGCTGGACGAGGCGGGCACGACCTACGCCGGATTGATCCGGCAGGTCTATCCGGACTTGAAAATCGAATACATTCACCACGCCGGCAATTCGTCGGGCGTGGTGGACGGCGCCGCCGCGGTTTTACTGGCTTCTCCCGCCTACGCCGCCAAGCACGGTCTCAAACCGCGGGCGCGTATCGTCGCCACCGCCAATATGGGTGACTCTCCGACCTTGATGCTGAACGCGCCGGTGCCCGCCGCGCGCAAAGTCCTCGCCAAGGCGGGGCTGACGGTCGACGACATCGATCTTTGGGAAATCAACGAAGCGTTCTCGGTGGTCGCGGAAAAGTTCATCCGCGACCTCAAACTCGATCGCGCCAAGGTCAACGTCAACGGCGGCGCGATGGCGCTGGGTCATCCGATCGGCGCCACCGGCTCGATTCTGATCGGCACCATTCTTGACGAATTGGAACGCCGCGATCTCAAACGCGGCCTCGTCACCATGTGCGCCGCCGGCGGCATGGCCCCGGCGATTATCATCGAAAGGCTATAACGACACCGTCGGGCGATGAAAATCCAAGCCGCCGTCGCCGTCGGCGCGGGCCTACCGTTTCAGATCAAAACCATCGATCTCGACGATCCCCGCGATGACGAAATCTTGGTGAGGATCGTCGGCGTCGGCGTATGCCACACCGATCTGGTCTTTCGCGACGCCGGAGTGCTGACCGCGCCCGCCGTCTTGGGCCATGAAGGTTCGGGTATTGTCGAAAAAGTCGGCGCGGCGGTGACCAAGGTTGCCGCCGGCGACCGCGTCGCCATCACCTTCCGCTCGTGCGGCGCCTGCCCGCGATGCCACAGCGGTGACGCGGCCTATTGCCATACCATGCCGATGCTCAACTATATCGGCATGCGTCCGGACGGGTCAAAAACCCTGCATGACGGCGGCGCGCCGGTGGCGGGTAACTTCTTTGGGCAATCCTCCTTCGCCAGCCACGCCCTGACGTATGAGCGCAATGTCGTTAAGGTTCCAATCGACCTGCCGCTGGAACTGATGGGGCCCTTGGGGTGCGGTATCCAAACCGGCGCGGGCGGGATCATGCGCTCCTTGGCGTGCGAGGCCGGATCGTCGGTGCTGATCATCGGTGGCGGACCGGTCGGACTCAGCGCCGTCATGGGGGCGAAGATACAGAACTGCGCCACGGTCATTCTCGTCGAACCGATGGCCACGCGCCGCGCGCTGGCGCTGCAATTGGGCGCGACCGTGGTGATCGACCCCGCCACGCAAACCGATTTGGCCGCCGCCGTCCGCGCGATCTTGCCGATCGGCGTCGACTACGCCTTCGACTACGCCTTCGACACCACCGGCGTTCCCGCCGTCCAGGCCGCGGTGATGAACGCCCTGGCCCCAAAAGGCGTGTTCGGCATTGTCGGCATCACCGCGCCCGACGTGGCTCTGCCGGGCTTCGTCAACACGGTCATGACCTTTGGCCACACCGTCAAAGGCATTATCGAGGGGGACAGCGACCCGGACGAGTTTCTGCCCCAACTGATGGACCACTACCGCCGAGGCGAACTGCCGTTCGATCGTCTGATCAAGACCTACCCCTTCGACCAAATCAATGAGGCGATCGCCGCACAACATCGCGGGGAGTGCGTCAAAGTGGTGCTGGTGATGGAGCAATAGGACCCGCTCGATATTCGCGAAATCCGCGCGGGGGGTAATCTTAGCAATAGGTGCTTAACTCGTCGCGCCCGATCGACCCGTTTTCCTTCAACACGGCAATCACGGTGTCGATGGAGTGCTGGCTGAGCGGGTTAAACCCGGTGCCGGGAATGCTGACGACCTTGCCGTAGTGTAAGCCGATTTGGCTGACACGGTCGTTGTTCAGACGTACGTTTACGCCTTGCACCGTCGTGAATGTCGCCCTGACATCGCGCAACGCTTGGCTCGGGCTATAAAAGGCGCTGATGATCATCCCGCCGGTTCTGAAGGCGGCCATGATGGGGTTTTGCACGAAGTGGCGTGACGCCAGGACGGCGACGCCGGGCGCATTGAAGGTCGCCATTTTGAAGCCCATGCGATTGGCGACCACCTGCGCGATCGCCCCACCCAAAGAATGGCCGCACACGACGACCTCTCCGTTGTTTTTATAGTCGTCGGCGAAAGTTTCGGCGGCGGCGTAGGAACTGGTGTTCATCCCGGCGCCGAGCAGAACGTCGTCGGCGACGTCCGGACCGCTGTCGGTGCCCTTGAACGCTAGAACGGTCAGATGATCGCGCTTGAAAGCGACCGCCTGCAAGCTGTCGCTAAAGCCGCCGGGCTGTTTGAACCCCAACGTCGTCCATCCGGACACATCCGGATTCCATTTCGGCGTAGCGGCGGGGCGCTCCCCAGGCTTGGTCTCGGGCGCCGCGGGGCAGTAGGCGGCCCCCGCCAAAATGGCTAACTCCAAAATCGTCGCCATGATCTCCCCCCTAATCCACGAACTCTAATATGGCGCGACGCCGAACAACGGAAGACGGCGCGTATTGTTCAAGACTACCATGTGCAAGTGAAGCGCGAAAAAGATTCATACGGTCGATGTGCGGATCGGATCACGGCCGGCCGTAGCGCCCGCCACCATGTTTGCCGCGGTATCGACCAAGTGCGTCCAGGTCTCGTCTTGCGTCAGGTCCAGCCCGTCATAAGTGGCGATCTTACGTCGTCGTAACAAAAGATAAGTCAGGGCCGAGGCCAATAGCGCCGTCATCGCCGCTATGGTTTCGCGATCCTGGTCGGCAAAAAGTTCCGACACCGCCCGGATTGTCGAGCCGGGAACCTTGGCGCGCCTGCGGACCCATGCCACCGATCCGAGAGTGCGCTTGGTCCTGATGCCGCGAGATACCGAGGCGGCCAAACGTTTTGGCGAAACTGACCATCGCCGCCACCCAAACCATCATCGACGACGCCGAGATGGACGCGTGGAGCAATCGCTGGAGTCGCGGTTCGCGCGCCGAGGTGGATCGTGAGCGCAGTGGCTTGACGCTGGCCGGCGCGGGCCTCGATCCGGTGACCGAAACTTTCGGCGCCCTGATGCCGCCGATCGACGCGCGTTCGCAAGGTCAATATTGGCTGAATATGACGCGCAAGAGCAGCGTGCCGACGGCGGCGGTTTTCGGGATGCTGCTGGTGCAAGATCCGTACGACCGCGCGCAAAGCCTCGCCGCCGGTCGCCTTTGGCAAAGATTGCACCTGCGGGGCGCGCAACTGGGCCTGGCGATGCAACCGTTGAATCAGATTCCGGAAATCATCGACCGCGAGCGCCAATTGCGCAAACCGGCCGCCATGGCGGCGCGGATCGCCACGCTCTTGCCCGACCAGACTTGGCGGCCGACATTCGGCCTTCGGTTAGGCTATCCCACGCGCGACGCGGCAATCGCGCCGCGTCGCGCGCTGGTGGATGCGGTCGAGGCCTGATCGTCGGCGAGCGTTGACGCAACGGTATCGCCGCCTTGCGCCTGGATCGGGCCGCGAAAACCCGTTATCCCCGCCGTCAAGGGAGAATTCCATGGCGTTCGATCTGATCATTTGTGGCGGCGAGGTTTACGATGGTCTCGGCGCGCCGGCTCGGCGGATCGACATTGGTGTTAAGGACGGCATAATCGTGGCGTTGGAGCCCAATCTGGAGGGCGAGGCGTGCGAAGTCGTCAATGCCACCGGTCGGATCGTAACCCCCGGATTCGTCGACGTACATTCCCACTATGACGGTCAGGCGACGTGGGACGAGGTGCTCGATCCGTCGTCGTCGCACGGGGTCACCACGGTGGTGATGGGCAATTGCGGCGTCGGCTTCGCGCCGGTGCGGCTCGAAAACCACGG
>JANXWN010000093.1 GCA_025351125.1 Caulobacteraceae bacterium
GTCAGTACTGCCGGGTCATCGCGGAAGCGCTTGGATCGCCAATCGTTTGCCAGCCCAACTTTTCGCGTCGCTCGGCGGCCTTGGCCGCCAAGGCGAACGGCGCCGCGGCGACCGCGTAGATCAGTATCAACGCCACGCCGCTGACCAGACCGCCGATGGCGAGCGCGACGCGCAAATAGCCTTTCCACAGCCGGCTAAGGCGGGCGCGCCATAACACCCAGCGCCGCCGCCTTGGCGCGATGCGGGTAAGTTGCGCCAGGGTGTAATTCATGTGGAATCTCTCATCGTCGAGAACTTCTTCGAACACCGCGCGTGTCGCGCAATCCGCGGTCAGCACGTCGCGATAAAACGCGAATTCGCTGGCGGCCGATTTTTCCGACAAATGCAGGAAGGCGAGAAGAGCGGCGTCGCCGCCGTCGTGGACGTGTAGATCATCGAACCCGCGCTCGCCGGGGGCCATCCATTCGCCGCCGGCCTCACGATGCGCGCGCGTCTGCAAGGTGCGTAAGATCGCCGCGCCGCGGCGGCGAAACAGGTCGGCATGGTGGTGCTCGTCCTTGGCATGGAACATGAACAAACGGCGCAAGGTCGCGTCGGCGGTCATTTCGGCGGCGCGCACAAGATCGTGACCGCCGGCCGCTTCGGTTTGTGCAAACCGCATGAGATTGCGCGCGCGCAAGGCGTCGTTGTTCCAGATTCGGCGGTGGATCGGTCGCAGTAGGGTGTGCATTAACGTCACGGCGGCCCACGCGCGATGCCGCCGTCGCCTCTCCCGTTGACACCGATCCGCATTCCGCCGCTACTTTTCTTGCCGCACCCTTGATGGCCGGGGTAAATTACGCGCCGGGCGTGCAACGTTCAATCTGTCGGCGCGAATGTTTCGCGCCGACAGCCATGAACCGCGCCGTTCCCCGCGCCATTAACGAGGCAAGCTTGCTCGGAAGGAACCCTAGCGTTGATTGAAATATGCCGAGTGATCGCCGGAGCCCAAACGCCCGGACCAGCGTCGCGCCGGACCGCGATCATGCTTGTCACGTTGTGCGTCGCGATGTCGATCTGGAGCGCCGTCAGCGCCGCGCCATCAATCGACCCCGCCGCCGCGCCCGCGGGCCACTATGTCCTCGACCGGCGCCACGCCAGCGTAACGGCGCGCGTGCGACACCTCGGCCTGTCGCTCTACACCATGCGATTCAATCATGTGGAGGGCGAGTACGACTATGATCCCGCCCGGCCGCTCGCCTCGAAGATCACCGTGACCATCGACGCCCAATCGCTCGATACCGGCGACGATGCTGTCAACAAGCGGTTCGCCGACGTTTTTCTCGACGCCGAGCGCAATCCGAAGATCACCTTTACATCCACAACGATCCAGACGACCGACGCCGCCCGCGGAACGGTCGCCGGCGACCTCACCCTACGCGGCGTGACCCAGCCGGTATTACTGGATGTAACCTACGATGGCACGGCGTCGGGCTTGATCGGTGGTCGGCGCATGGGTTTTTCGGCGACCACAACCATCAAGCGATCACGATTCGGCTCTACAGCGTGGCGCGCCTTCGTCGGCGACGATGTCGAGCTGCTCATTGAGGCCGAGTTCGCTCGCCAATAGCACCCTGCCTTGAGCGAGGACCGCGCCGTGGGCGCTCCCTTTGTGGGCGTCGCCCACATTTCCCCCCGAGGGGGCAAAGAAACAACCCTCTCATCCCCTTCCGGGGGAAGCCACTCGGCGTCAGCCGAGCGGTAGGGGGCGCCACTGCACCGAAGATCGCGCGTCGAGAGCCCCCTTCGTCTCGCGCAAGAGGGCGCGATCCACTTCCCGCAAAAGGGGAAGAGAAGGATTCAGGCCCCGCCTCTCTTCCCCAGCCGCGCGGTCGGAGGCGGGTGACGCGGCGTCTGCCATGGCGCGGGGCTGGTTTGGAGGGTATTGTCGCGCTTCGTTTGAAGGCATCGCCGATGACACCCGCCGCGCGCCGCATATTGATCGTCGAAGACGAACCGATGATCGCCTCGCTTATTGTCATGATCTTGGAGGACAGCGGTTTTGTGGTCGTCGGCCCGCTCGCCACGTTGGACGAAGCCCTCTTGACCGCCACTTCGGCCGAGCATTTCGATGTCGCGATCGTCGATATGGACTTGCACGGTTTGTCGGCCCTGCCGGTGGCGGAGCGGCTCCGCGATCGTGGCGTCCCGATTATTTTTTCAAGCGGCGGGAGCGGCGCCGCCACGATCGATGAATTTTCCGGCAGTCTTTGGCTGCAAAAGCCGTTCACGCTCGAGGCGATCGTCGCCGCCGTCGATCAGCTTTCGCCGGCCAAATAAGTTTTTCGAAGGCGAGCAAACCGATGAGCCAGCGGCCGGGAGGAGCCACCGGCTCATCGGGCCGACACCCATTAACGCCGCGCGGGTCTCGACGCTTCGCGGCTCCTAAGCCCCGCTGGGGAACAGGCGGGTCGAGGCATTGGGCGTCGACACGATCAACTTATCGCCGTCATCACTCAGTGAAAGGCTCGGAAATTACTTAGAGATTCGCCGTTAAGCGCCCCCGATATCGTGGCCAGGAGAGAGAATGGCGTGGTTAGTTGACCGGCGCGCCCAGGGGGACGTCCGCCTCGCTCGCCGCCAACGCCAAGCGGGCGAGGGCCGGAAGCGATCGCGCGCCAGTTTTTTTCATGATCGTCGCGCGATGGTTCTCGACCGTGCGCTGGCTAATCCCCAGATCGGCGGCGATGTTTTTGCTGGGGTGGCCCGCGAGCACCATATCCATGATCTCGCGTTGCCGGCCGGTAAGATCGGCAACGTGGGTCGCCGCCTCGGCACGCCACGCGGTGCGTTTCCCGGCGTCGCGCGACTGCTCCAGGGCCCGATCAATGCCCGCCAGCAAATCGATCGGCGCGACCGGTTTTTCCAGGAAGTCGCGCGCGCCCGCCTTCATCGCTTCGACCGCCATGGCCACGTCGCCGGCGCCGGTGATCATGATCGAAG
>JANXWN010000097.1 GCA_025351125.1 Caulobacteraceae bacterium
GCCCACCAGCAGCGCCACCAGACCGTAGAGTAGTGGCGCGGGGTAATGTTGCTTTATAACGCCGGCAATTCCGCGCCCGGTCACCCGACCGATCCGGGCGCTAATCTCTTGAATGGCGCACATCAGTGGCCATGCAAAAACCAAGACCCAACCCAAGCCGTAGCCAAATTGCGCGCCCGCTTGGGAATAGGTAGCGATGCCGCTGGGATCATCGTCCGAAGCGCCGGTGATGAGCCCCGGGCCCATAATTTGCAGCAATTTCGGCCAAGTCGGTTTTTTCTTGTCGTCCGAAGATGACGGTGGCGGCGGGGCGTCGGCTGCGCTCATAGTCCCTTGCCCAAGGCGAATGATGCCGATCCACACCAATCATGCGGAAGTTGCACGGAATATTCGCGACCGAATAGACAGACAGATGAAAGCACCATTAGTAATACCGTTATTACCTATTCAAAAGTGGATTCAAACTCACCTATTTACGAACGGCTTAGAAATTTCCAAACGCTCAGATTTACTGAACGTGTTGGGTTTGGATTAGCGAATTGCGCGCAACCGACACCTGGCGGTCGCCGCTGTCTTGGAATTGTTATACCTCTGCCACTTTCACTTGGCTCGCTGGTTCCGAACGTATCGGCCACGCTATTTTGATCGCCAGGGGCGCCCCGTGGCGGCGAAGCGATGGCTCGCTCAGCATGTCGGCAATGTCGGCGAGAGTTGGGCGCTCTGCAAGCGGAAAGGAAATGACCGCGTCGTCAAAAACACAGCTAAGATGGGAGTTTCCACTGAGGGTTGCTTGATAGGTTTGCATTTCTGGTCTCCAAGGCAATGCATTTTGCACCGCGCGTTTAAATTGAGTTCTCGATTAGAAATGGTTTCAGGCGTGCGACTATCTTCGAAATTCCAAGGACGTTCAGGATCGAGCGGCGAATTATCTTGCCTTTTTGGCGCTACCGCTCGCTTTACGCACGCCGCCTACGGTGTTCTGAAACATTCCGGCCGTTTTGTCGGCGGCGCCTTTAGCCTGTAACTTTGAAGCGCCGACCACTTTTCCGGCGACTTGTTCCGCCCTGCCTTTGATGACTTTGGCCGCGCCTGAAACTCTGTCCTTGTTCATGACGTTATGCTCCATATTTTCCAATATAACCCGCAATGGATTTGCGTATTCGAACTAAGGAGACGATATTGCGCGCTCACCTAGCGAACGAAAGGCTCGGAATTTACCTAGCCATTGTCTTAAATCGTCGGTCAAACGCTCGCAAAACGGTAAAATAAGAACCAAGTTGCCTCGTCTCCTAACTTATAACGTGCACCGTTGCGTCGGGGTCGATCGCGTTTTGGACGTGGGCCGCATTGCCGACGTGATCGCCGCGCAAGCGCCCGATATCGTTGCGTTACAGGAAATCGACGTAGGGCGGGCGCGTACCGGAGGCGTCGATCAAGCGCACCGGCTGGCTCAGCGGCTGGGCATGGCCTTTCATTTCAACGCCGCGCTGCGCATTGAGCAAGAACAATACGGCGATGCGGTTCTGACCGCGCTCCCCGAGCGGTTGGTCAAGGCAGGGCCCCTGCCCGGCCATCCGCGCCTGACGCGGTTAGAGGCGCGTGGCGCGATCTGGGTCGCGGTGTTGATCAACGGCGTCGAATTGCAGGTGATCAACACTCATCTCGGGCTAGTACCGCGTGAACAATGGCGGCAAGCCGAAACCTTGGTCGGCAAGGCTTGGCTAGGTGCGGTAGGCGCCAATCGGCCGGTCATGGTGGTCGGAGATTTTAATGCCGGCCCCCGCACGCGGGCCTATCGCACAATGTCGCGACCGCTGACCGAAGCGCGGCGGATCGCATCGGGGCGACGCCTAGCACCGACGTTTCCGTCCACTTTGCCGGTCTGGGCCATCGACCACGCGTTTGTCAGTGCGCAGATTGTTGTCGATGCGGTCACGACTCCCCAAGATGCTCTTTCGCGCGCCGCGTCCGATCACCTGCCCTTGGTGGTGGATTTTCGTATTTTGGCGGGATGATTGGTCGCGCCGGCGCGTTTTTTTCTTCTCAGCGGTTTAGCCCCGCGGCGTTGATCCGTTCGGCGATGGCGCGTTTGCGGCGCCACGGCCGCTCGGCGTCCGCCGGTCCGATCGGATCACCCAGGTGCAAACCGGCGACAATGGCCGCCGCCGGCCCTAATCGGCCCGGCGTGATCGGTCTTATCCGGCAATGGCCGGCTTGGCGTAACGCTTCCAGGCCGTGCGCGACGCCCCCTTCCCGCGCGATCGCGGCGTCGACGGCGGTTTCGGCACACCCCAACCAATGGGCCAGGAGGCCGGTACGGAAATGCCGCACGGTGGCTCTGCCGGCGGCGTCGCCGAGCTCCAG
>JANXWN010000058.1 GCA_025351125.1 Caulobacteraceae bacterium
GCCGTCTCGATGGCGGCGCGATCAGCGGCTTGCACGGCGGCGACGATCAAGGCGGCGAGCGGGCTTTCCGCCGCCCCGGCCGAAACCGCGCGATCCCGCGCCCGCTCCAAAGCGCGCACGGCCTGCGCCATTCGACCCGACAAGGCGTCGCCGTCCCAATGGTCTCGCGCCGTGTGAATATCGGCCAAGGTTTTCTCCGCCGCGCCTAGCACCCCGCGTTCCCGCGCCAAGACCGTCGCCTCGTTGTCGCGCGGCGACAGGCGGTCGAGTTCGGTCAGCTGCGCCGAGAGCTCTTCCATTTGCGTTGCGGCATGCGCGTGATCGGCGGCGAGGCGGTCCACCGTTTCGCGCGCGGCGCGCCACGCCGCCCATGTCGCCGCGCAGGCCCGCAGGCTGGGACCGCAATCACCAAAGCCGTCGAGCAGGGCGCGGTGCGTTCGCGCGTCCAATAGCCCGACGGTCTCATGCTGGCCGTGGACTTCGATCAATTGCGCGCCCAAATCCCTGAGCACGCCCACCCCCACGGCTTGATCGTTGACGAAGGCCCGGGATCGTCCGTCAGCCCCCAAAATTCGCCGCAACACCACGTCTTCGTCGCGCCGATAGACCAGGCCTTTGTCGTCGAGATAGTCCCAAACCCGGTCATCGGCGGGCGGCGCGAATGCCGCCGTCGCCACCGCTTGGCTCGCGCCGCGCCGCACGAGCGCCGCATCGCCCCGCGCGCCGGTCGCCAGACCCAAGGCGTCCAGGATGATCGACTTGCCGGCGCCCGTCTCACCGGTCAGCGCCGTCAGACCGGCGCCAAAGGCCAGATTGAGGCTGTCGATAAGCACCACATCGTGAATGGAAAGCCCGATCAGCATAGCCCGACCATGGCCGAATCCGTCGTTAGATCAAAGCCCCAGGGCGCCGTGTATAAAGTTATCCTTTTTCCCGGGATCTGTCTTGGCGGGCGATTTACGCGCGTTTGGAGCAGCCAGCGCCACCGCCCCGGGGGTCGCGATATCAACCGGCGGGGGGGCGATGTTCTGTTTGTCCCGCCCGATGAACGGCAGGCGGCTCTTCAGCGACTCGCCACCTTCGGTCGGCGGCAGAGCGGGTCGCAGACCCTTAGTGGTCAGCAAGCGATAACCGTCGCGGTACCAAACATCGCCCGGATAGTTAAAGCCCAGCACCGCACCGTCCTTGATCGCCTCATTGACCAAACCCAGCGTCAGATTAGCTTCGACCAGTCTGTACAGCGCTTCGGGAGTATGTGAGGTCGTTTGATAGCGCTCGACCACATTGCGAAACCGGCCGATGGCGGCGATCGGATCGCCGCTGCGCAGGTAAAATCGACCGATGGTCATTTCCTTGCCCGCCAGTTGATCCTGCACCATGTCCAATTTTACGCGCGCGTCGGCGGCGTATTGGGTGGCGGGATAGCGTTTGATCACCTCGCCCATCGCCCGCTGCGCTTGCTCGGTCGAAGCCTGATCGCGCCCGACATCGACGATCTGCTCAAAATAGCACACCGCCTTTAGATAATAGGCGTAGGACGTCGCCGCGTTGCCTGGATAGAGGATAATGAAGCGATCCGCGTCATTGATGGCTTCAGCATAGCTGTTCGCCTCATAGTGGGCGTAGGCCGTCATCAAGATTGAGCGACGCGACCATTCCGAATAGGGATGTTGGCGCTCGACCTCGCGGAAATAGTTGACCGCATCGTTCCATTGATGGCGATCCAGATTGGAAGCGCCGACCGAAAACAGCAGCTCCACCGGGCGCTCTTCATACGCCAACGTCGGTTTTTTCTTCTTGACGACTGAGCAGCCCGCAAGGGCGACGGCCGCTGAAAGCGCCAAAAGAGCGGCGGTTCGGCCCCAGGATTTGGACAACAAAGATCGATTTCCTCAAACGGCGAAGCGACGCGCCCCGCAAAGCCCCGCGCGCTTCTACACCAGGGCGCGGGGCGCGCCAATGACGGGGATTTGGCAATCTCGGGACAAAACGGTGATTTCCAAGGGCCGGCGAGGAGAGCTATACCGCCCGCGCCAGCCTCTCTCGGGCCGGGGCGTAGCGCCAGGCGTTCGGGGTCGCCGTGACCGCGCGGACCAAGGCGTTGTTGAGGCGGTGGCCGGCGCAATAGCCTTCGTATCGTCCGATGATCGGCGCGCCCAAAAGATAAAGATCGCCGATCGCGTCGACGGCTTTGTGACGCACGAATTCGTCAGGGTGGCGCAGACCTTCGGGGTTGAGGATCACGCCGTCGTCGATCACCACCACGCTATCGAGCGATCCGCCCCGAGCAAGGCCGGCGGCGTTGAGGGCTTCGACGTCTTTGCGGAAGCCGAAGGTGCGGCACGGCGCTAGCAACCGACGAAAGGTCGTCTCATCAATCGTCAAATCGAGACGCTGGCGCCCGACGGCGGGATCGTCGAAGCGAATATCGAACGCTACTTCAAAGTTTTCGGCGGGAATTAATACCACGTGTTTGCCGTCGTCGTCGACGCGGATCGGCTCCAGAATTTCGATATAGCGCCGCCGCGCTTGCTGCGGGCGACGACCGGCGGCGTCGACGGCGGCGACGAAGGCGAGGGCCGATCCGTCCATGATCGGCACTTCGGGGCCGTCCAAGGTCACCAGGGCGTTATCGACGCCCAGCGCCTGCAATGTCGCCATAAGGTGTTCGATGGTGCTTACCGTGACGCCCGCGGCATTGCCGATCGTGGTGCCCAGCCGGGTCTCACAAACCTGATCGGCACGCGCCGAAATCCGTCCGTCGCGACCGGCCACGTCGGTGCGCAAGAAGGCAATGCCCCCGCCGACCGGCGCGGACGAAACGGTGAGGTTGACGATTTGGCCGGTATGGACGCCGACGCCGCTAAGACGGATCGGCGTAGCCAAGGTGTGTTGCAGGAAGGGCGACAAAGGGGTGCTCCGCGATGGCAAGACGTCGAATCGGACTGTCCCTCCCCCACCTTACGATCTAACGGCGACGTCCTGGCGCCTCAATACAACTCGTGTTTCCCGATGTTTCTGGTTTCCGGCCGGCGGGTCTAGTTCGCCAAGCGACGCAGAAAGGAAGGGATTTCCAAATCGACATGATCATCGGCCTCGATATCGTCCATCGGCTCGGCGGTCGCCTGCGCACCGCCGCCCGCCGACCGGACCGGGACCGATCGACCAGACGTTTCGTGTCGCGGACGCCCGAAAAGGCTGAGCCAGCTGCCCTTTTGTCGCCGCTCGTCGCCATAATGGTTGGGACCAAACAAAGGTTCATCGTCATCGACGTCGGTGGCCACGGGATCAGCTGTCCCGGTTTGCCCATTCACCGACGGGCTCTCGAAGCCAAAATCGGGCTGGCTGGCTTCGGCGGCGAGCGCCGGCTGCGCCATCGTGGCGGCGACGCCCTCAATCTCGTGCGGGTGGGCTTGATACGCCGGCGCCGGTTCATGAGCGGCGGCAGCCATGACGGGCTCTCGTTCTTGAGCGGACGGTTGCTGTCTCTCGGCCTCCCACGACGTTTCGGGACTCGGCGCTCGAATCGCGTCCGGGCGGCGGTGTTGGTGGTGCTCGATGGCGGCGATCGAGGCGCCGTCCATTCCGGTGGCGACGACCGAGACCCGCACCATGCCCTCCAGCGTCGGATCGAACGCCGCGCCGAAGATGATGTTGGCTTCCGGATCGACCTGACCTGAAATAGCGTTGGCCGCTTCGTCGACTTCCAGCAGAGTCATGTCCAGCCCGCCGGTGATATTGACCAGCACCGCCTTCGCGCCCTTGAGGGTGACTTCGTCGAGCAGCGGGTTTTGAATGGCGTTTTCGGCGGCCATCAACGCACGGCCTTCGCCGGACGCCTCGCCGGTGCCCATCATCGCCTTGCCCATTTCGGTCATCACCGTGCGGACATCGGCGAAATCCAGATTAATCAGGCCCGGCAGAACCATCAGGTCGGTGATCGAGCGGACGCCGGAATGCAGCACCTGGTCGGCCATGCCGAAGGCTTCGGCGAAGGTCGTGCGTTCATTGGCGACGCGGAACAAGTTTTGGTTGGGAATCACGATCAGCGTGTCGACATAACGCTGAAGTTCGGCGATGCCGGCGTCGGCCAGACGCATGCGGTGTCGCCCCTCGAAATGAAAGGGTTTGGTGACCACGCCGACGGTGAGAATGCCGCGTTCGCGGGCGCATTTGGCGATGATCGGTCCGGCCCCGGTGCCGGTGCCGCCACCCATTCCGGCGGTGATAAACACCATATGCGCGCCATCGAGATGCTCACCGATTTCCGGGGCGGACTCTTCGGCCGCCGACATGCCGACTTCCGGATGCGCGCCAGCGCCCAGACCTTGCGTGACATTGACGCCGAGCTGGATCCGTTGGTCGGTTTTGGAGAACGCCAGTTGTTGCGAGTCGGTATTGGCGACTACGAACTCGACGCCCTTCAGCCCGGAATCGATCATGTTGTTGACGGCGTTGCCACCGGCTCCACCAACCCCGAAGACCACGATGCGCGGCTTCAGTTCCTTGGTTTGGGGAGCAAACACCTTGAATGTCATTTGAACTCCTCGGACGACGCCGTATCAACAGATGTATGAAGGTTCGTAACTGTGCGCGACGCTACGCCGCGCCCGAATCACAGAACACCGATCCCCCTTAAGCGGAGGTTAACGCCATAGCTTGAGTCGTTCGATCGTCGAACCGAATGCGGCGAAATCTTTCGCGAATGTCGCCGCGCACGCCGGTCAGAGGTTATCGCGCAGCCATGCCGCCGCCTTGAGAAAGCCATTGGCGGACGGATCGATGTTGCGCGAGGCGCGCGTGGCGCCCATCGAGCGCTTGGGATCGGCCTCGCGCGGGCCGAAAGCGGCGCGTTGAAGGACCCCGGCGGCGGCGCAGAAAGCCGGGCCGGAGGCGGCGTCCGCCAGGTGCGGGATGCGGCGGGGACGACCCAGACGGACCGGGCGATCAAATACCCGCACGGCGACTTCGCGAACGCCGGCCAACTGGCTCGCGCCGCCGATCAAGACGATTCCGGCCCCCGGATCGATCAAGGCGCCGGCCGCTTTAAGCCTTTCCTTGACCAGTTCGAGGGTTTCCTCGACGCGCGGCGCGATAATGCCCTTCAGCATCGAGCGCGGGGCGGAGACCGGACCAGCGCCAGGATCGTCGCCGCGCGGCGGCGCCTCGATCATTTCGCGATCCTCGTTGGCCGAGGCGATGGCCGAACCGTGCAGGGTCTTGATCCGTTCGGCCCCCGCCATCGACGTCGAGAGCCCGCGCGCCACATCTTGCGTCACGTGTCCGCCGCCGACCGCGAAGCTGTCGATATGCATTAGCGCGCCATCGGAATACACCGCCACCGAGGTCGATCCGCCCCCCATATCGATACAGATGGCCCCCAGATCCATTTCGTCGTCCTCCAGCGCGGCAAGCGACGAAGCGTAAGGCGCGGCGACCACGCCTTCGAACTGCAAGTGCGCGCGCTCGACGCAATGGCTGAGGGTTTGGTAGACGCCCTCGTTCATGCTCACGACGATCATGTCCAGGCCGAGGGTGCGGCCGAACATCGCGCGGGGGTCTTGCACGTGGCGCTGACCGTCGACGGTCCAAGCGATCGGGCGCAGGTGAATGGGCTGACGACGGTTCAATCGCAAGCTGTTCATCGCTTGAGCGATGGCGCGGGACATATCACTATCGCCGATCGGCCGACCGCCCAATTGCACCTTGGCCGATACGCGATGACTGGCGATTTGACCGCAGGTGGTCGCGACCGTGACGGCTTGCACGTCCACCCCCGCCATGGCTTCGGCGCGCTCCACCGCCTGGCCGATCGCCAGGGCCGCTTCATCCATATCGACGATAGCGCCGCCGCGGACGCCGTGTGATTGCACATAACCCACGCCGGCGGTGGTCAAGGTGCGGTCACCCCGCCGCACGCCATCGGCTTTCATAATGAAACAGGCCACTTTCGACGCGCCCAAATCCACCGCCGCGACAATACCCGATCGCCCTAAGCCAAGTTTTATGCCCTCGCGCCCGCCGCCGCGTCCGCGCTTCTCCGTCGTCACAGGCCGTTCCAGTACAGTTTGCATTCTTTAAGTCCCACGCATTGTCGTCACCGGCGCCGCGCCACCACGCGGACGCACCACCACCATTTCGGGATCACGCAAATCGATCCGCGCCAGCCCCAATCCCAGCACCCGGTTCTTGACCTCCAGGCCATCGAGGGTCTTGAGCGCCGTCGTCTCGTCGTTCGCGGGCAGTTGAATCACCCCGCCGTCCTGAAGCCGCAGATCCCAGCGCCGTTGATCCACCCGCACCGCCGCGCTGACCTTCGTCGCCAAGCCTGGACGCGCGGAGACTTGCGGCAACAGGTCGTGCGCGGCTAGGTTGGCGCCCTCGCCGACGATCAACGGCAGTCGCGGAAAACGCGCCGGATCGACCGCGCCGACCACGGCGCCGTCATTGGCGACGACCATTGATCGGCCGGCGTGTTGCCATACCGCCATCAACGGACGCTCGACCACGCTGATCACCACGGTGTCGGGTAACAGGCGGATGACGCGCGCGCGTTCGACCCACCCGACCTTCTCCACCCGCGCCCGCACGGCGTTGAGGTCGAGATCGAAAATCGGAGTGCCCGCCTTCAATCCGGCGGCCTGCATGATTTCAACCTGCGCCGGCGCCGATGCGCCCTGCAGGTGAACCACCGCCAAGCTCAAACCCAAACTGGCGAAACGACTATCGAGCGCGCCGTGCGAGATCGCGATCAGGCGCGCCCCACGATCATCGGTGGCCAGAACCACCACCGCGACGAGCGCAACCATCATCGTTACCGCCGCTCGAACCGCCGTACGCGGTAGTCCGACTTTGTGCGCCGTACGCCATTTCGAGCGCATCCGCGCGCGCAGTCCGCCGGCCCGCGATCCGGCTCGATTGTGGGAGGGTTTGGTCCGAGGTCTAGCCGGCCCCCGCCGCTCCCCCCGCGACGCCGCGGGCATAGCCGTCCTCCGTGATCCAAAGCACCAAGTCGTCAAATCCCAAACCTTCATGCGCCGCCTGCTCGGGCGCGAGCGAGGTGGGTGTCATGCCCGGTTGGGTGTTGACCTCTAAAAGGACCAGAAGGTCGTTAAGGGCGTCATAACGAAAGTCACTTCTTGTGAGACTTTTACAGCCTAAAGCGACATGCGCGGCCAAAGCCTGCTGTTTGGCGGCCCGCGCGACGCTCGGCGGGATGCGCGCGGGGATGATGTGCAGCGATCCGTCCTCGCCGTATTTAGCCTGATAGTCGTAAAAACCGCTACGCGCTTCGATCTCGGTGACCGTCAAGGCGCGGTCTCCCAAAACCGCGACCGCCAGTTCCAGGCCCGGAACGAACGGTTCGATCATTACATCGTCTCCGAAACTCCACGCCGCGGACAGCAGCTCGACCGGCGGCCCGTTGGCCCCGGCGAAGACCCGAAACACGCCGACCGACGATCCCTGCGCATTGGGCTTGACCACATAGGGCGGGGCGATGACGTGCTCCTTGCCCGCCTCGAATCGGTTGAACAGCCCCCCGCCGGGCACCCGCACCCCCGCCGCCGCCAACACCGCCTTGGCCTTGGCCTTGTCCATCGCCAGCGCCGAAGCCAGTACGCCCGAATGGGTGTAGGAAACACCCAGCGTCTCCAGCACCCCCTGCACGCAACCGTCCTCACCCCAGGCGCCGTGCAAGGCGTTGAAGCAGACGTCGGGCTTCAACCGCGTCAGCACCGCGGCGATATCGCGCCCGGCGTCTACGCGGGAAACCCTGGCGCCCAGACGCTCCAGCGCGTCGGCGCAGGCGCGCCCCGATGTCAGGCTGACGTCGCGCTCCGGCGACAGTCCGCCCATGAGAACGGCGACGTGACGGTCGGCAAGGGGAAGGGTCATGCGCCGTTTGTGTCTGACTCGCGCCCGCTTGTTAAGCGGCGCTCTCTAACGGCCGTCGCCTGATCGGTCGGTCGGACACGGCCGAGGTCGGTCGATCGTCGGTCGCAAACACCGCCGGATCGACAACATCAGCTCGCCGTATGGATCGAATCCACCCATGCGACGCCTTCGGGTTTTTCAGCCGGGGTAATATCCAGGTTCACCACGGTCGCCTCGCCGCCGCTGCGCACCAGCACGCATTCCAGCGCCTCCTCACTCGAGGCGTTGATTTCTTGATGCGGCACGAAGGGCGGGACGTAGATAAAATCACCCGGCCCGGCTTCGGCGACGAATTCCAACGTCTCGCCCCACCGCATGCGGGCGCGGCCCTTGATAACGTAGATAACGCTTTCCAGATCGCCGTGATGGTGGGCGCCGGTCTTGGCGCCGGCGTGGATATGCACGGTGCCCGCCCACAGCTTTTCCGCCCCGACCCGCGCCTGTGTTATGGCCGCGGCGCGAGACATGCCCGGGGTTTGCGGCGTATTGGCGTCCAGCTGTCCCGCCAGGATCACCCGCACGCCATTCGCCCGCCAGTCGGTTTGTTGCGTCATGCGGCGATATTATCGAACGGACATCCAGTTGGTCCAGCGCCGTTTTTCATCAAAGTTCGCTCAGCGCCGCACGAGAGAGGCGGCGCACGCCAAACGATGATCGAACCGACCGTTTGCGACCCTAGAGCGTTTTCGGGTCGCTTACAGAGGTTCGTCCGCCCTCAATCCAGCGCTTCATGTCGCGATCCATTCGCTGACGGCTCAAGGTTTCGTACAAAGCTTGGTTCTCGGCCGACAGCACATCGCGCCACTCGCCCATGCGGCTTCGTCGGAAGAAGTCGGCGTTATTGCGCCACTCGCCAAGGTGCGCTCCGGGCGCCGCGGCGTCGGCGTCGGCGCGCATTGCGGAGAACGAAGCCGCGTTTACGAGGGCGGGCCACGCGTCTTCGTTCACGGCAATGCCGAGAAACGCGGAGAGCTGACGCATCTGGCCATCGAGGTCCGCCTTCATATCGGTATAGTGGAGGAAAAAAAGGTTCGGCAGCCTGCGCCAGGCCCAGTATGTTTTGAAAAAATGGGTCGAAGACCCAAACGGCAGTCCGTCTTCGGTCCATGGATTGTCCGGCGTCGTGGCCCAGATCGTAAAAAGCGCGTTAGGTTCGGTCGGGAAGGGCAAGCTCACACCCTCCGGCAAGCCCGACCGTCTCCGAACGTCCGCCGCGGTCTCGTCCGATAAGTTGTCGAAGTGATCGAGCATCGAGAGAAAGGCGTCTCGCGGGTCGCGGCCACAGACCACGTAGGCCACGTCGGCGAAATACGGCAGACCGTCCAATGGCGTGTGCGTTTTGAGCACCCGTCGAAAGGTCTGAGCACCCAGTTCGGCGTTCACAATGTCGATGGGCTGGCTCACGCGATCGACCCAACGCGAAAGGCGCGTGAGCGGCTGCGGGAGTTGCGGTGTCTGGTGCACCAAAAGGGCGCAGATCATCTGCGTCCAAGTGGTTCCGCATTTTGGCGGCGTGCAGACGACGATGTCGCCGGCCCGGTGTTCGAAACCCGCCCACCGATCGCTGTCGTAAACGCCGGTTTTGTAGCTATGAAGGCGTTGCGGGAGGGTTGTTGTTTCCATCGGTCTCGCTCCCCAATCTGGTAAACCTCGTTCTTGGCGAGGCTACACTGAGATAACGGCTTTATGGCCGCCTTGGAAAGATTTCCGCGCAAATACAAAATTGCCGATAACGACCATCGCCGCGATGATTTGTCGAAATCGTGAAACGGCCGCTTCAGTCCGCCCTGCCGCCCCGCTGCAAATGTTCGGTTAGCGGTATGCTAATGTGAGCCGACCACACCTTCCGTTATTGGCGTATAACCGTCCACGAGGGGAGCCTTGCATGCTAATTCGTCCCGCGCAGCGCGAATATCGCACCTGGAGCCTCGATAGCCGTCGATGGGCGCTCTACACCCCCCGCCGCGACGACATCGTTATCGCAACGGCATCCAAATGCGGCACGACCTGGACACAGCAAATCGTCTCGTCTCTTATTTTTCAAGATGCGATCGCGCGCGCGATTCCAACCGTCTCGCCATGGATCGATGCACGGTTCCGCGGAGGCGCGGAACAACTTTTTGATGTTCTTGAAGCTCAGACCCATCGCCGCTTCGTCAAGACGCACCTGCCGATCGACGGGCTGCCGTTCTATGACCAGGTTCGCTACATCCACGTGGCGCGAGACGGTCGTGACGCGTTCATGTCATACCATCACCACCTCACAGGGTTGTCTCGGGCGGCGCTGGACAGCTTTGACCAGATCGGTCTTGACGATCCGGCCGTGGGTAGGCTCTACCCAAAAATTCCTGCGAGGCCCGCGCAATTTTTTCGTCTCTGGATATCGACGCCCGCCGTACCTGGACATACGGAGGGTACGCCTAACCCATCGTTTTTCGACCTTGTCGCCGGGTATTGGGCCGAGCGCCAGCGGCCAAACGTGTTGCTCGTGCACTACAACAACTTGAAAGCCGATCTCGACGGCGAGATGCGACGCATCGCGTCATTTCTTGACATCGCGATTGACGAGACGATCTGGCCGTCTTTGGTCGCGGCGGCGGGCTTTGAATCTATGCAGGCGGCCGGTCAGGATCTGATGCCGCAGTCCCAGTTTCTGTTCTCTGGTGGGGCGCGGCATTTTTTCAATAAAGGCACGAA
>JANXWN010000063.1 GCA_025351125.1 Caulobacteraceae bacterium
ACGTGGGCTTTTATGGCGCGGTGATGGCCACGCGCGGCCTGGATGATCGCGTGATCGATGCCCTCGCCAAACAAAAGGGCGTTATCACGATCCCGGCGAAGGACGCCCACTTGGCCGAGACCGCAGCCTTATTCAACAAACTCGGTCTCGGCGGAACTCCCGCCTTTATTATCGGCGACGATGTCGTATACGGCGCTGACATGGACGCGGTCGAAGCGGCCGTCGCGGCCGCGGAAAACGGCAAGCGGGCGCAAATCGCCAACAACTAGTCGCCGGCGATGCCCATGCGGTTGACGCCGACCTCGCCTCCCCCTATCAGGTGCGCCCTCGCGCTCGAACACGGTAGTGATCGCGAACGAATGCGGGTGTAGCTCAGTTGGTTAGAGCGCCGGCCTGTCACGCCGGAGGTCGCGGGTTCGAGTCCCGTCACTCGCGCCATCTTTTCAATTGTCCAGCTCGGCCAACTACTGCAACCTATCGCGCACCGGCAATGGCATATTGCAAAGGTCGATCCGGCCGGCCGCTGTTTTGTACCAGTCGTCGCTGCGGAAGCGGCGGTTTTGCAGAAGCGCCACAAAGGTCGCTGTGTCGGTGCGTAAGGCTTCTAACGACAATTGCTCGCCGGGCGGTAGGTCGGCCGCGAGGCGAACGCGAGTGATCGGCGTGCGTTCGCCGGCGGTTTTGTAAAACCCAAGATCGCCGGTCCCGCGCGGCAGGGACGAAAGCAGCTCAATGCCCCGCACCACCCGACCGACCAAGGTGACGTTGCGATCAAGATGCCGCGGCGCGTGGCCGATCACCGCGTAAAGTTCCGTGCCATTGCCCGAATCGGCGCCGACATCGCGACCGACTCCAACCATGGCGTAGCAATGCGCCAACCAGGATTTGGAAATTTTCAGGTCGCGCGCCACCGGAAATCCGTCGGTGAAGCCGACCTGCCGCGCGTATGCGTCCGGGTCGGGAAGCGCGGTGAACAATCCTTTTCCCGTCTCAGTCCGATCAAACTCCGGTTGCAGTCTTTTTTGTGCGCCCCCCAAGGGTTTGACCGCGTCGGCATCGCCCCATTGCACAACATAGTTGTCCTGAACCCGCACGACCGCCAGTCCGTCAAAAAAACCCGCCCGCACCAGGCGTTTAATATTTTCCACGTGGTGCGGCGCGAAGGATGGGGCCAATTCAACGATAATGCGACCGCGCGGCAGGTCGAGATAGAGCGTGCTCGCCGGATCAATCAGTTTCCAGGCCTCCGGGGGGGAGGATTTCAGGATTTCGCCCATAGAGAGCGCGGGAGGCGCTGCCCGCGACGCGCCCGAACTTATAAGCGCGCCGATCATCATAAGGGCGAGCGACCTCATATCCGCAATGTCAGTCCACCGTCGGCGGCGATGGCCTGACCGGTGACGAACCCGCCGTCGTCGGACGCCAGAAATAGCGCCACCCGCGCAACATCGACCGGTTGCCCCAAACGCCGAAGCACGGATTTTTTCGCCCACACCTCGGCGATGGCCGGATTTGCGAAATTGGCCTTTGTCATGCCGGTAAAGATCGCTCCGGGCATAACGGCGTTGACGGTGACGCCGTGCTTTCCCAACTCCAAGGCCAACGAGCGGGTCAAGCCAACGACGCCGGCCTTGGAAGCGCAATAGGCGGCCAAGCCCCAATCGGTCCCTTGCGCCATCACGCTGGCGGTATTGATGATGCGACCGTGCGATGATGCGATCAAGTGGGGAATAGCTTCGCGACTAAGGCGGAACACCGCGCGTAAATTTACCGCCTGCACCCGGTCCCAGGCTTCGTCGGTCATGTCGGCGGCCAGCGCATTGACGCCGATCCCGGCATTGTTGAACACGATATCGAGCTTGCCGAACCGCTCCAGCGCCGTTGCGATAATTGTCGCCGGCGCCGATGTGTCGGTCAGATCGACGCCGAGGGTTTCGACGGCGCCGTCCCCGAACGCCAAATCCGCCCCGGGTCGATCCACAGCCAGGACCTTGGCCCCCTCTGACGCGAACAAGGTCACCGCCGCCCTGCCGATTCCCGAGGCGCCCCCGGTGATGATCGCTATGCGGCCCGCGAGTCTGGTCATTTTCGCTTACTCCCTGTTATGACAATAGACTGACGCGATTGACGCGGCGGCGTCCAACACTTTTGCGCAATACGAGAAACGCGATGATCAAGTTAACGTTCGCACTTGTGCGACTGCCGAGCCTGACGCGTAAGACGTTTCAGGCCTATTGGCGGGATCATCACGCGCCGTTGGTGGCTAGCGTGCGTGAAGTGTTGCGCATCCGTCGATATGTGCAATTGCATAGCCTGCCCGACGATGTGTCCGCAAACCTGCGTCGCGCGCGCGGCGGTCCAGAAGGGTTCGACGGAGTTGCGCAATTATGGTGGGACAGCTTGGACGATATGGCCGCCACGGCGAGCGACCCCGCGGCGGCCATCGCCGGTGAGCGACTACTGGCCGACGAACGCCAATTCATTGATCTGGCACACTCTCCGCTTTGGTGGGGCGAGGAGATCGTAGTGTTTTAGTGCGTGGGCGAACGCTCGTCGGTCGGCGGCGAATCGGGCAGGGACCGCCGCCGCATGGGCGGCGGGGGTGGCGCGGGCGGCGGAGGC
>JANXWN010000104.1 GCA_025351125.1 Caulobacteraceae bacterium
CCAACGCCAATTTCGGTTCGGGCAATGCGTTCAACAACCACGCCAACGTGTCCGGCGCCGGTCTGATCCTGGCCTCCAGCGCGACGATGACGCTTTCGGGTCCGGCTCTCACCGGAAACACGATCAATGTCGGCAATGTGCGCACGGGCGGCTCAAGTTCGACGTCGCTCACCATCACCAACAACGGCCTCAGCACCAATATCATCGGCGCGGTTCAGAACACCAACGCGCCCAGTATCGCCATTTCCAATCAAGATTACGCGGCGGCGCACGGCGGCGGCTCGGCGACCGTGACCCTCAGCTATACCGGCACTGTCGCCGGATCGCTGGCGGGTCAATCGATCACCGTCGTCAACAACTTCGACAATATCGCCCCCAAGACCGTCGGCATCCTAGGCAATGTCTATCAGATCGCCGTCGCGGCAACTCAGCCGGCGTCCTTGACCCTTGCAGCGCGGCGCGTGGGTGATGCGGCGGCGACGTCCACCCTGACCATCGCCAACACCGCCCCAAATACCGGCGGATTTACCGAATCGCTGAGCGCCACGGCCAGCACAGGCGGCGGTTTTTTAGTCAACGGCTTTGGATCGACAACGGTGGGGCCGCTCGGCGCCGGCGCGTCGGCGCCAGTCACCGTGTCGCTGGGTACCGGAACAGCGGGCGCCTTCAGCAATGCCGTGGCCATCGCCAATACCTCGATCCCGGTGGGGGGCAGCGGGTTCAGCAACCTGGCCCTCGCCGGTCAAACCGTTACGGTGACGGGCAATGTCTACGCCGCAGCCGTGGCGAATTTGTCAGGAAATACGGTAAACTTCGGCCCGGTACGGCAGGGCGGAAGCGCTGTCACCGCCAATCTCACCTTGGCCAACGGCGCCGTCGGCTCGCTCGCCGACATGCTGAACACAACGGCCAGCGGTCTGCCGAGCGGCATCAGCGCCGTGACGCCGGGCCCGATCGCCGCCGGCCAGTCGGCCAACGTCGGCTTTACGCTCGGCACGGCCACGGCGGGCGCGGTGAGCGGCTCGGGCGCGTTAAACTTTACCTCCACCGATGCGCAGCTTGCGCCGCTGACCCTGACGTCGCAAAACGTCGCCTTCACCGGCACGGTGACGCAATTGGCGCAAGCTCTGCTTTCCAAAGACGCCGGAACCGGCGTTTTTTCGGGCGGCGGTTCGGCGTATACCCTCAACCTGGGAACCTTCACCGCCGGTCAGAGCACGAGCGCCGACCTCGGCGTGACTAATAATATTCCTAATTCCGCCTTTGCCGAAATGCTGGGCGGATCCTTCACCCACAGCGGATCGGCGGCGTTCAGCTTTGCCGGCGCGAGTTTCTCGGGCCTTACCGGCGGATCGATCGACACCGGCAATCTGCTCGGCTTCAACTCCACCGGTCTGTCGACGGGGCTGTATGCCGAAACTATCACCTTCAACGGCTTTAGTCGGTTCCCTGGTTTGAGCGACTACACCTTTGGCCCGATCACCGTAACTGTCGACGCGAACGTAATCGGCGGCACCGGCGGAGTGCCCGAACCGGCGACCTGGGCAATGATGCTTGTCGGCGTCGGCTTGATTGGCGGTTCCCTGCGGCGACGTCACGCGGCGGCACTGAGCGCTTAAGAGCCGTTCCGCTCTTGCCAAATGATGAAATTGCATCGACGATCCGGCTCGGTTTGTCGATGACGGGAACTATTTAAATGAGTATGGAAGACGACGTTGAGGGCATCGCACCCGCTCCTCTGCTGGGCTGGCTTCACGCCGTCCTGGGTGTGACAGCGCTGGTCCTGGCGATCATCACCGTCGTTCAAGCAGGACAAAACCGCGCCTTGCAAGGCCAGGTGGAGGCGACGCAGGCCCGACTGTCCAAGTCCGCGACCTTCGCCAATCTCGACAACAGTCTGATCCAGCTTCTGGCCAAATTGCCGGGGCTTGGTCCGCGTTCGGCCCGCCGCGCCGTTTTGCATCTCGTCAAAAACCGCGAAAAGCTTCTGGCGCCCTTGGCCACCGCCATGGAAGACGCTCACGCCAAAGCCA
>JANXWN010000125.1 GCA_025351125.1 Caulobacteraceae bacterium
AGAAAATGCGCGGCGGTGATATAAGCCATGTCGAAGGGCGGGTCTTGCCGCATCAAAACCACGTCCATTTCCGCGAGATTGCGTATTTCTACAGGGCCGGCGGTAACATGACTGCCCTTGACCGCCTGCAAGGTGACGCCGCGCCCGCGCGCGCTGACCCGTCCGTCTTCCAACGACAGATGTTCCGGGCGATAAACCCACAGGACGTGTCCCCGCGCCTGCGCCTGCATCATCAGCAGGAAGGTGGTATCAGTGTCGATATTGATCCCTTCGATGGGGTCCATCTGAACGGCGACGTTAAGGGTCATGGGCTCTCTTAATGCTCTAGGCGAACTGACGGCGAAGTGCCTCTTAACCGTCGCGCCAGGCATCGTGAATATGCTGCGGCCATCGACCGGGCGCTAGAGCGATCAAATCGAGGCGGATCGGCAGGCCCGTCAAGTCGGGACGGCGAACGGTCAGCGACTCGGCGGCGCGGCGCAGTCGATCGCGCTGGCGCCACGTCACGGCGTTACGGGCGACATCCACAGCGGTGCGACGCTTGACCTCTATCACCGCTACGATCCCGCTTTTTCGCGCCAAAATATCGATCTCGCCCTGCGGAGTGCGCAAACGAAAGCCCAGCAGGCGATAGCCTTTCGCCATGAGCCAAAGCGCCACCAGCCACTCGGCGCGGCGACCGGTGCGGCGGGCCAGCGCACCGCGCGCTTGACGACCGCCCGGCAGCCTATTCACCGCGTAACGCCAAGGCGCGGGCGTACAAATCACGTCGCGAGAGGCCCAAGGCCTTGGCGACTTCAGACGCCGCCGTCGCGGTGGGACCCCGAGCCAGTGCTTCAACTAAGGCGGCGTCCACCTCGTCGGCTGTTGCGGCGCGGTCAATGCCGGGCGCGACCAGGATGACAATTTCACCCTTGGGTGAATCGCAACGATGATCGGCGGCCAGAACGGGCAAGGGCCCCCTGATCACGGTTTCATGCAGCTTGGTCAGTTCGCGCGCCACCGCCGCCTCGCGCGCGCCAAACACGTCCGCCATGTCGATGAGGCTGTCCTTGAGCCGTGAACCGCCCTCATAGAAAATCAGGGTCGCGCGGATCGGCGCGAGCTCCGCGAACAGGGCCCGGCGCCCCACGGATTTTGGCGGCGGGAAACCAACGAACAAAAAGCGGTCAGTCGGCAGACCGGCCACGGTCAAGCCCGCCAGCAGTGCCGAGGCGCCCGGAACCGGAAATACGCTCGATCCCTGGGCGACCGCCGCGCGAACCAAGCGATAACCGGGGTCGGAAATCAGCGGCGTGCCGGCGTCGGAAATTAAAGCGACTTTTTCGCCCCCGGCCAGTCGACCGAGGATTTTCGGGCGCGCGCGTTCGGCGGCGTGCTCGTCATAACGCTCCAACTTGACCTTCAACCCATGCGCCGCCATCAGCTTGCCCCCGACCCGGGTGTCTTCACACAACACGATGTCCGCGCCGCCCAAGATATCGAGCGCCCGTAAAGTGATATCGCGAAGATTGCCGATCGGCGTCGCCACCAAATACAGGCCAGGCGCCAGAACGTTAGGAGGCGGAGAAACGGTCGGATCACGGGCCATCACCGGCGAATCTACGACGTTCGCCAAGGCGAGGCCATGGCCCGCTTAGCCCTTGTTTTTTCCGTCCCCCATCACCGCACCGACAACCCAGCTTGTCAGGCTGATAATGATGGCCGTGAGTACGGCGTACCAAAATCCTTGAATCTGCACGCCGTGCACCAGTTTCGTCACCAGCCAGACCGTGAAACCGTTGACGATCAACAAAAAGAGACCCAGTGTTAGGATCGTCGCCGGCAGGGTCAAGACGACGATCACCGGGCGCACCAAGGCATTGATCACGCCGAGCAACAGCCCGGCCCACAGCAGGGATTCCCACCCTCCGACGTGAACCCTCGGGATGATCCGCGACGCGATCCAAAATCCGACCGCCGCGGCAATTATTCGCACGAGAAGGCGAGCCATATGTTGAGACCTCAAGCGAGCGACGCCAAAGTGTAACGCTGAACGCCGCAGTCGCAAGACATTCCATCTTGACGTTAACGTAACCCTGAATTATCCAGATTCACTTATGGGCCGACAAGAGCCTTATCGCACCAACACCGGGAGTTACGTCATGGCCCTTGACCTTCGCCGTCCTGAACGCGCCTTCACCATTCGCCAGCTTTGCCTGGAATTCAAATGCACGCCTCGCGCCTTGCGATTCTATGAGGACAAAGGCTTGCTCGCGCCCGCTCGCCAGGGGCTCAACCGGGTATATTCGTATAAGGACCGTGCACAGTTGCAGTTGATCCTGCGTGGCAAACGGGTCGGTTTGTCACTGGCTGAAATCCGCGAAATCTTGCAGCTTTACGACAAGGAAGATGGCGGCGCGGCGCAGAACGCCAAGGCCCTGCGTCGGTTCAAGGAGCGGATTATCGCTTTTGAGCAAAGACGCGAAGACATCGACCTTGCTATCGCCGAACTGCGCGAGGCCAGTGAGCGACTTGAAAACCTTCTCGCCAAGGTTCGACCGGACCTGTTGCCGGGCGACGGGGAATTCCTGCCGCCCCCGCACACGGTCGCCTATCCCCGCCACGTCTAAACCGTCACGCCGCTCAAGGAGGTCCGCCGCTATGGCTGTGCTCGATGTCGCTCGCCCCGCGTTTATGGCGGAGGAGGACCTCAATATTTTTGAGTCCGCCGTCGGCAGGTTCTTCGACGAGCACGCCCCGCCGGAAACTCTGGCGCGTTGGCGCGATGCCGGCATCGTGGATCGCGATCTATGGACCAAGGCGGGCGAAGCAGGACTGCTGGGATTAAGCCTGCCGGAGGAATTTGGCGGCGCGGGCGGCGACTATCGCCACGAAGTCATCCTGATGGAGCAATTGGTCGCCAAGGACTGCACCGGGTTTGGCATCTCCCTGCATAACGCGATTGTCGCGCCCTATATCGCGCACTACGGAACGCAAGCGCAGAAACAGCGTTGGCTTCCCGGTTTGTGTAACGGCACATATGTCGGCGCCATCGCCATGACTGAGCCGGCGGCCGGCTCCGATTTGCAAGGGATCAAGACCACCGCTAAACGCGACGGCGATCACTTCGTGGTTAACGGCCAAAAAACCTTCATTACAAACGGTGGCACCGCCAATCTGATCTGCCTGGTGGCCAAAACAGATGCCAGCCAAGGCGCGCGCGGCGTCTCCTTGATCTTTGTCGAGACCGCCGCCACACCCGGGTTTGAGCGCGGTCGCAAGCTCAGCAAGATGGGTCTTGACGCGCAGGACACATCCGAATTGTTCTTCAACGACGCCCGTGTGCCGGTCGATAACCTCCTGGGCGGCGACGAGGGGCAGGGCTTTTTCCAGCTGATGAATCAGCTGCCGCAGGAGCGCTTGAATATCGCCGTTCAGGGTCTGGCTGCTATCGAGCGGGCGTTGGAATTGACCATCGACTACGTCAAACAGCGCGCGGCCTTCGGCAAAAAGCTGATCGACTTCCAAAACACCCAGTTCAAACTCGCCGAGTGTAAAACCAAAGCCACGGTGGCGCGGGTATTCGTCAATTGGGCGATCGGCGAGCACCTCGAGGGCAAGCTCGACGCGGCCAAGGCGTCGATGGCCAAATACTGGGTGTCCGACCTGGAAAACGAGATTGTCGACGAATGCTTGCAACTGTTCGGCGGTTATGGATTCATGGATGAATACCCGATTTCACGGCTGTATCGCGACAGCCGGGTGCAACGCATTTACGGCGGCGCCAATGAAATCATGAAGGTATTGATCGCGCGCACTTTGTAATTAGCGGATTTAAGATGAGCCTACACCACGCCACCATCGCCTGGACGTTGGACGACGGCGACTTCCTGCAACGCCGCTATA
>JANXWN010000136.1 GCA_025351125.1 Caulobacteraceae bacterium
CGGCCGATTCCGGAACGGGATGTCTCAGTGTCGCTCTGAATATAATTTGGTTCGTGTTGGCCGGTTGGTGGATCGCGTTGGGCCATGTCGTTATCGCCATCGCGCAAGGCGTGACTATCGTCGGTCTACCCTTCGCGATTCAACACATCAAATTGGCCGCGCTGGCGCTAGCGCCGGTAGGGAAAACCATCACGCCACCGTAATGACGGCGTAATGCCGACGTGTGACGCCTCATCTGGTCGTTTCCCCTCGTGAAACGCCGGCGCGTCGCAGCCGCGGGCGCCGGCGTTTTCTGGCCGACAAAATGCTCGGCGGGCGCGCTAACGTTCCGCCGTTTATCGCCTAGTGGTGATGGTGGTGGTGGTGACCGTGATGCCCATGATGGTGATGACCATGACGCATCGAGCCCATCGACTTCTCAGCCGCGGGCGGGTTGGCCACCGGCGCCATGGTGGCGGCCGGCGTGGTCGCGTCGGCGAAGGCCGCGCCCGCGATAAATGCGGACATAGCGAAAGCCGAAGCGGTTAGGATCGTCGTCTTCATTTTTAAGTTTCCCTACAGGCTGATTTCTAGCCCAGACACTCTTAAGCTATAACTCGCGGAAGGCGCTTGCAACCGTCTAACGTCGCGACGATTTCTTCGCTTCGATAGTTCGAGTCCGTGAGGATCAGGCGATCAGACCCGGCGCGTCGTATCAAAAGATTGACCTTTTATCTGGTCCTCCTCTAAATGACGGTCGTCGGACGACGGCGTTTTCGTGAGAAGAGTGAAAAGATAATGAACATTCGGGGTGGTTGGACGGCGGCGCTTTTTGCGTCAGCCGCATTGTGCGGTTGCCACCTTGGTGGCGTGGACAAAGGGAAGACGCCGACGGGTCAGGTCGTGGCTACGGTCGGCGATCGCGAGATCACGATCCGTCAGCTTGATGCGGAAACCCCGCCAGTCGCCAATCCCGACCCCCGCGCGCGCAGAGCGGCTCAGATGTCGACGCTGGAAAACATCGTCGCGCGCACGGTTTTGGCCAAGGCGGCCGTTGATCAAGGCGTCGATAAGGCGCCGGAATTTGCGTTAATCAAGCAACGAGCGCTCGATACCCTCTTGGCTCAAAGCCTTGAGAGCAAAATTGCTGGACAGGTCCCCAAAGTCACCGCCGAGGACGCCCAACGGTTTATCAACGAACATACCGACATCTTTGCGCAACGTAAGGTTTTCGTAATCGACCAAATCCGCATGGCGCGACCTAGCAACCCGTCAATTATAAAAGAACTCGAACCGCTCAAAACTTTGCCCGATATCGAGGCGCTGCTTAATCGCGAAAAGATTCCGTTTCAGCGCTCCGTGGGCAATCTTGACGCGGTCGGGGCAGACCCCCGGATGGTCGACACCATCATCAAACTTCCGCCAAACGAGGTCTTTGTAATACCGAGCAATGATTCCCTTCTGGTTAATCAAATCAAGGAGACACGAATTATCCCGTTTGGCGGTCCGCAATCGCTAAACTACGCTACGCAGGTGTTGTCACGTCAACGGACTCAGGAAGCGGTCGGTCGGCAGGTCAGCGCCTTATATGGCAAGGCCAAGGCGTCGGTTCACTTCAGCAAAGATTTCACACCCCCGGTCGCGCCGCCGGCGCCCGTCGCCCCAAAAAAATAGTCGCTCGTCCGTTTGCGAAATAAAAGCCCACGCGGGCCAGTCCTGATGTCGGCGGTCGCCAACGACCGACGGTCGAGGAGGGCGGCGCGGGAGCATTCAAGGGGTTTTGTTATGTGGCATCCGAGGATGTTTGGTCACGTTGCTGTGTCCACCGCGTTGATCGCGGGAGGCCTTTTCGCATCGGGTGGTCGCGCCTACGGCGCTGCTGCTCCGCCCCCGCAACCCCAAGTGACCAAGCTTGATATCGACGTGGTTGCGGCCGTCCTCTACGATTCCAACGTCGCCGACTCGAGCGCCCTTCTGGCGCAACAGCGGGGATTGAAGTTGTCGGATGAGTCCTTTCGACCCAGTCTGGCATTTAATCTTGGCCATCGGCTTGGTCGACAGACGGTCTACCTACAAGGGTCCGTGGGCTATGATTTTTACCGGGTCAACCATGTTCTCAACCGAGAACGCATTGATATCCACCCCGGCGTTCTGGGTCAGATCGGCTTGTGCAGCGGTAATTTGAGCGGAGATTACACGCGCCAGCAGACAGAACTTGCCGATCTAGCCCTGCTCGACCAAACTAACGCACTCAGCGTGGTTAAGAATACCGAAGAGACCAAAAAACTCCTTTTGTCCGCGAGTTGCGGAAAAAATATCGGCTTTTTCCCGACGTCTGAAATCTCGGAAACATGGACCAGTAACAGCTCGTCACGTCTACAATTTGCTGATTCCCGCACTTTCTCGGGCACGGCGGGACTGGCCTACCAATGGCGCTCGGCCGGTAGGACAAGTCTATTCACAAATTATGTTCGGGCCGATTTTCCAAACCGTCGCCCGCTTGTGTTCGGTTCCAGCTTAAACGACGGATATGACGTTATTTCTGGCGGCGCGAGTTATGAAAGGCGGATCGGGGCGCGTTTGGACGGCACGTTTTCGATTTCCTACACTTCACTTACGCCTAGGAGTGCAGGCAGTCCAGGATTTAAGGGGCTCACCTATTCGGCAGACGCCAGCTACCAAATAGGTTCGCGATTGCTGGCAAAATTGACATTTGCTCGCGCAACTTTACCTTCCAGTCGTGTAGGCGCCACATTTTCTATCAATAAGACATTGTCGGGTGAGCTCGACTATAAAGTGTCGCCTCGTTTAAATCTTAGCGTCGGCGGAACATACGAACATCGTAGCTACCCTAATTCACAGGGTTCTGCGTCTAACGATTTGACCGAGGAGTCTGTGAACAGCGAATTTGGCAGGGCCACTTATAGGTTTAACCGGCGGATTTCCCTGGCGTTGGACCTGACGCACACCCGGAGGGAGGCCAATTTCACGCCGCTGAACTATTCCAGCACCCGCGTGGGCTTAACCGTCAGATCGTCGTTTTGATGTTGTTTGCGAGGAGAGACCGTTTTGATTCACGTGCGTTTAGTTGTCTCGATGGCGCTATTGGCGATAGTTGCACCGTTGGGGGCGGCCACCCAACCAGCCCCCCCCTCGACGGCTGTCGCTGAACAGCCCGCAGCGGCGGCCGGCGTCAGCCCGGCGGCGACCGAGCAGAGTTATATTCTCGGACCGTCCGACGTCATCGAAGTGAACGTTCAGGGACGGACCGATTACGCATCGCGCCAAAGGATCGGCGCCGACGGTTCGATCCAGCTGCAATTCCTGGGCAGCATCCAGGCAGCCAATAAAACGACCCGCCAACTGGGTGAAGAAATCGCTGCCGCGCTGGATCGCGGTGGATATTTCACCCGCCCGGTGGTGACCGTTGAGGTCTCATCCTACGCCAGCCGCTATGTGGTTGTTCTCGGCAATGTCGGGGCGCCAGGTCTGGTGCCGGTGGATCGCGCCTATCACCTTTCCGAAATCGTCGCCCGGGTCGGCGGAATCAAGGAGTCGGGAGCCGATTATGTGATCTTGCGACCGCATAACGCCGCCGAGAGGCGCCTTTCGATCGCCGCTTTGGCGACCGGTGATTTGTCCGACGACCCTTTTGTTTCACCCGGAGACAAAATTTATAGCCCGGCCGCGGAAGTGTTTTATATCTCCGGTCAGATCAAAGCGCCCGGCGCGTATGCGATTTTGCCCAATATGACGATCAGAATGGCGATTTCCCGCGGTGGCGGGATAACAGACTCCGGTAACGAGGGGCGTTTAACGGTTACGCGGTCCGGTCGAAAACTCGACCGGGTCGACTTGGAAAGCAAAATCGAACCTCGCGACGTCGTCGTGGTGGGTGAACGGCTGTTTTAGCGCAAGGCCCACGGGTGAGCCAGGATTTCGAACCATGAGCATATTGCAGTTTCTGAAAATATTTTGGGCGCGGCGTCTGATTATCGCCGCTGCGACGGTGAGTTGTCTGCTCGGGGCCTTGATCGTCATCGCGATCCTGCCGGCGCGGTGGGAAGCCAAGACGCGGGTTATGCTTAATCTGCTGAAGCCTGATCCTGTCACCGGCGAGGTCATGGCGGGTCCAACCGGTCGAGTTTACGTCTCAAGTCAGATCGAGTTGATCACGGACTACACGGTCGCGCGCCAAGTCGTGGAGGAGACAGGAATGCTCGGCGATCCCGGTTTGATCGCGCAGTACAACAAACGGCCGAGCAGCGACAAGCGCGACATGCCGCATTGGGCCGCTCAACTGGTGATGGACAACACCAAAGCCAACTTGGTGCAAGATAGCAATATTCTTGAAATTTCTTACACCGGGGGGACCGGCGAAGACGCTCAACGTAACGCCGACGCCCTGCGAAAATCCTACATGGACGCCAGCTTGCAATTGCGCCGCGAGGATGCCGAGCGCAACGCCGAGTGGTTCG
>JANXWN010000112.1 GCA_025351125.1 Caulobacteraceae bacterium
TGGCGTTCGAGCCACGCTTGTGACGAGGGCGTTCGATCCTTGGCGGTCTTCAAGCGTTTTGCTCCGGCGCGACCGGCGTCGGTTCCGCCCGTTGGAGCGCGCACCATCCGTTTGCGAGGCGGTTCCATCAGCGGGGTCTGATCACGCCGAGCGCACGGCGGCGACGACGGGGCCACGCCCGCTTTTCATCGGACATGAGCGAAAGCAGTAAACCCTCTCGCAATCCACGATCGGCGACACGGACCCGCTGGCAAGGCCAAAGCTCCTGGACGGCCTGCAAAATCGCCGCGCCGGCCAAAACCAGGTCGGCGCGGTCCGGGCCGATACACGCTAGGGCGGCCCGTTCGGGGACCGTCAAGCCGATCAGCCGCTCGGCGACGACCTCACAGTCGTGCCGCGTCATCCACAAGCCGTCGACCCGGCCGCGATCATACCGTGGCAGGTCGAGATGCAATCCCGCTAAGCTGGTTATTGCACCGGACGTCCCGACCAAATGGGCGTCTCCGGCGTCGAAGATCGATCGCATGGCATCCGCACCGGTGAACTCACTGATCCGCGCCTTCACGGCCTCGACCATCGCCCGATAAACTTCGTAACCATCGGATCGGTAATCCGCAAACCGTTCGGCGAGAGATACCACGCCAACCGGCGCCGACATCCAGGCGCGAATTGGAAGGCGCCAATGAGCCAAATGGCGGGGAGCGACATCTAGCCCAGGCGCCGTAAGATCAATCCAGGACAACTCTGTTGATCCACCACCGACATCCAGCACCAACGCGGCCTTCATTTGACTGTCCAAAAGATCAAGGCAACCGGCGACGGAGAGCTGCGCCTCCTCCAACGGCGGGATGATAGTAAGGCGGATGCCGGTTTGTGCAGCTACCCGTTCAACAAATTCGGCGCCGTTCACCGCTGAGCGACAGGCCTGGGTAGCCACGGCTTTGACCCGGACCGCGCTATGTCGTGCGATCTTCTCGGCACATACGGACAATGCGCCGACCGCTCGGTCCATTGCTAATTCGCCGAGCCGTCCATGTTGAGTCATGCCCTCGCCCAGCCGAACAATGCGCGAAAACGAATCGATAATTCGAAAGCTCCGCGGTGTCGGGGTGGCGATCAAGAGGCGGCAGTTGTTGGTTCCCAGATCGAGCGCGGCGAAGACGGGCGACCCGGCCGGCGCAGCCTTTCGAACCTGGCGGTCTAAGGGCGCGATCCTATCTTCGCCCATAGACCCATCCATCCACTGAAAAAATGTCGTAAAGGCGCGCGTCGGCGCCCGCCACGACCCTTAGCAAGGACGACGCCCTAACGAAAGACGATCTTGCCAGACCGAAAGAAGCCTGTAGGTTCAGTCTTCATTCAGGACTCGGACGTTAAGACTCGTTTATGGACGCGCCCCTCGCCAAATTTGCTATCGGCCAAGTGGTCAAGCATCGGATATTTCCGTTCCGCGGTGTCATCTTTGACGTCGATCCGGTGTTCGCCAATACCGATGCGTGGTGGGAAGCGATTCCCGAAGAGGTCCGCCCGCGTAAGGACCAACCCTTCTATCACCTTTTGGCTGAGAATGATCAGTCTAGCTATGTCGCCTACGTGTCCGAGCAAAACTTGTTGCCTGATGAAACCGACCAACCTGTCGGCCACCCGCACACCGCACTCATATTCGACGAATTTAGAGCCGGCCGGTATCAACTCAGGCCGCGCATAACGCACTAAAATTGGTGGCCAAAATAGGGAAATCGAAACGTATTTCCTGCGTTTCGATTGAGGACACGCCGACAACTTGACCGTTTTGGTTTATGATCCATCGATGACCCTCCATAGATCTGACCATACGATCGATCAAGCGTGGTCGCGTTACACGACCGAAGATCATCAGACCTGGACCACGCTTTATAGCCGACAGGCTGCGCTTTTGCCGGGTCGCGCCTGCGGAGCCTTTCTGCGAGGTTTGGATGTACTAAACCTCAATCGTGGCGGGATACCTGATTTTACGAGTTTAAACAAAGACCTGGCGGCTTTGACGGGTTGGCGCATTGTCGCCGTGCCGGGTCTCGTTCCGGATGAGGTATTTTTCGACCACTTAGCACACCGCCGTTTTCCGGCGGGCCGATTTGTCCGTGATGGCCGCCAACTTGATTACTTGCA
>JANXWN010000185.1 GCA_025351125.1 Caulobacteraceae bacterium
GCCGAAGAAGCCGGCGGGCTGAAGGCGCAGATCGAGCAATTGTTGCGCGCCTCGGCCGCGACCCAGGACGAGGCGCGCAAGCTCAGCGCCGCCTTGCGGCGCGGCGCCGGCGTGCAGGGCCGCTGGGGCGAGCAGATGCTGCGTAACGTCCTGGAAATGGCCGGTCTCAAAGCCAAAATCGATTTTGAAGAACAAATCTCGGTGGATGCCGGCGCGCTTCGTCCCGACGTGATCGTACGCCTGCCGGGCGGCGGCGTGTTCGTGATCGACGCCAAGTGTTCGCTCAACGCATTTTTGGAGGCGCAGGACACGGTGGACGAGGCGGTACGCGAGGCCGGCTACGTCCGCCACGCGCAAAGCGTGCGCGCGCACATGCAGAGTCTATCCGCCAAGGCTTATTGGGATCAATTTGTTGATTCACCCGACTTCGTGGTGATGTTCGTGCCCGGTGACGCCTTTCTCGCCGCCGCCGTCGAGCGTCTGCCCGAGCTCTATACGCAAGGCATGGACAGACGGGTGATCATGGTCACGCCCTCCAGCCTTTTCGCTCTGTGCAAGGCGGTAGTTTACGGCTGGCGGATCGACCAGCAAAACCTCAACGCCAGAGAGATCGTGGCTTTGGGCCGCGAGCTTTACAAACGTATTGCCGCCATGGCCGGCCACGCCCAGGCCATGGGCAAGGGGCTTGAGGCGGCGGTGAGCCGCTACAACCAATTTGTCGGGTCGCTGGAAACCCAGGTGCACACCCAAGCCCGCCGGTTCGAGGACCTCAAGGTCGATCACGAGGACAAGCAAATTGCCCACCTTGCGCCGATCGAGATAGCCGTTCGCCCTCTCACCAAACTGGCTCCCGCCTTGACGGTTGAGGCGCCCGTCCTTACCTCCCCGCCATGACGATCCGCCGTATTCTTACCGTTGACGCCGACATGGCGGTGCTTAAGCAAAAATCTCTCCCTGTTCCCGTCGTGGATAACGCTCTACGCGCCCTCATGGATGACATGTTGCAGACCATGTACGACGCGCCCGGCATCGGTCTAGCGGCCATCCAACTGGGCGAGCCTGTGCGCGTGATCGTCATGGATTTGGAAAAAGGCGAAGAGGCGACGGCTGCGCCGCGCTATTTCGTCAACCCGGAAATCCTTTGGGCGTCGGACGAATTGTTCGTTTACGAGGAAGGCTGCCTGTCAGTGCCGGAGATTTTCGATGAGGTCGAGCGTCCGGCGCGCGTGCGCCTGCGTTATCTCGATTACCACGGCAAAAAGCAGGAGGAGGATGCCGAAGGCTTGTTCGCCGTCTGTATTCAACACGAAATTGACCACCTCGACGGCGTCCTGTTCATCGACCACCTGTCTCGCCTAAAACGTAACCGCGCCGTGGCGAAGGTGAAGAAACTCGCCAAAACGGATGCCTGATATCACGCGTTTTCATCGTTTGACGCCCGTGCAAGATACGGCGTAGCTAGATCATGGCGGGGTCTGGGAGGGAGCTGGTTATGCAAGATCGCAGATCGGCCGAGGCGCGCCTGATGCGCAATTTCTATTTGAAAACCGGGCTGAAGGTCGCCGCCGTGTTGGTGGTCGTGTTTGTCCTGTCCCGCATTTGGGGACCAAATCTGATCAATCGCCACGAGGATCTCGCTCTGGCGGCAGGCATCGCCTGCTATGTCGCGGCTTTGGCGGTGATCTGTTGGCTGACCGTGCAAATCGGCGTCGATCGCAGGGCTCTCAATTTGGCCAAAGCCGACATCCATTCGGACCAACCTTAGAAAGACCGCTAGGCATGAATAAGTCTTGGATTGTGTGCGTTTGCGCCGCCGCGCTGGTTGGCTGTGGTCAGGTCAAGCCCGGCCATGTCGGCATCAAGGTTAACCAATTTGGCTCAAACGCCGGCGTGAGCGACCAATCGTTGGGGGTCGGCACCTATTTCACCCCCTTCGGCACCACGATCTACGAATATCCGGTGTTCACCAACACCTACACCTATACCCACAGCGCCACGGAAAGCTCGAGCGAGAACGAAGAGTTTAATTTTCAGGACAAGAACGGTCTGGGGCTCAGCGCCGATGTCGCCGTGAGTTATTCGGTCAATGCCCAGCTGGCGCCCAAATTGTTCCAGAAATACCGCACCGACGCCGGCGGGATTATCGCCGGCCCGCTTCGCAACGCCATCCGTAACGCGTTGGTCAATCGCGCCGCGGCAATGGGGGTCGAGGAAATTTACGGCCCCCGCAAACAAGAATTGCTAACGACCGTGCAGGCCGACGTCGCCGCCTATTTCGCACCCTACGGACTGAACGTCGAAAAATTGTTCTGGGCCGGCAATGTGCGCGTCCCGGACGTCGTCTTGGCGCAGATCAACAATAAGATCGCCAATGAGCAGCACGCCTTGGCCGCTCAGGCGCAAGTCGCCACCGTGCAGGCCGAAGCCCAGCAACGCATCGCTCAAGCCGAAGGCGAGGCCAAGGCGATCCAAGTGCAAGGCGACACCCTGCGCTCCAACCCCCAGGTGCTCCAACTGCGGGCCATCGAAAAATGGGACGGCCATTTGCCGCAAGTGACCGGTAGTGGCGCAACCCCGTTCATTCAACTGGATAAGAAATAGGGTCGGGCGAGAATGCATCGGTGTTCATATGCGACGAAATCACCGCCGACGTTGAACCAATTGCAACACTCATAACGGCCGCCTTCGCCCCCATGCCTCACAGCAGCCGTACCGAGGCCCAGATCGTCGCGCGCCTACGCGAGGCGACCGCCCTGACGCTGTCGCTGGTCGCGGTGGATGATGACGACATCGTCGGTCACATCGCCTTTTCCGCCGTGACCATCGGCGGACAGGATATCGGGTGATTCGGTCTTGGTCCGGTGGCGGTTCGACCCGATCGGCAAGGTCGAGGCTTGGGCGATGCGCTCGTGCGAGCGGGTTTGACGGGGCTGACCTCCCTTGGCGCCAAGGGCTGCGTCTTGCTCGGCAACCCGAAATATTACTGTCGGTTCGGTTTCGCGGTCATCCCGGGCTTAACCTTCGCGGGCGCCCCGCGCGCTACTTTCAGGCACTGGCCTTGGGCGGGCCTAGCGCGAGCGGGACGGTCGCCTACCATGCCGCGTTTGGCTGACCACGCCGTCGCGAAGGCGCGGGTCGCGATAGCATTCCGCTCATCCGCCGGTTCCCTCGCCCGCCGCACACCGTTAAACCCTCTTTATGCGCATCGCCTTTCTTGGAACCCCTGATTTTGCTCTACCAACCCTCGCCGCTTTGATTGACGCGGGGCATGAGGTGGCGTGCGTTTACACCCAGCCCGCCGCGCCGAGCGGGCGGGGACAGGGGCTCAAGCCTTCGCCGGTGGCCGGTTTCGCGGCGGCGCGCGGGATCGCGGTGCGCACGCCGCCATCCATGCGGGCGCCTGAAGAAATCGCGGCCTTCACGGCGCTCAAGCTCGATGCGGCGGTGGTGGTCGCCTACGGGCAGATCCTTTTGCAAGAGGTTTTGTCCGCCCCGCGCCTTGGCTGTTTCAATCTGCACGGTTCGCTCCTGCCCCGCTGGCGCGGCGCGGCCCCAATCCAGCGTGCGATCATGGCCGGCGACGCGATCACCGGGGCGCAAGTCATGCGCATGACGGCCGGCTTGGACGAGGGTCCGGTGCTCGGTGGGGTGACGTTAAGGATTGATGCCCTGGAAACGTTCGGAAGCTTGCACGACCGAATGGCGCGGGCGGGCGCCGCTCTGATGGCCCAGGTGATCGACGCTGTCGCGCGCGGCGGGGCGACGGAGACGCCGCAACCCGCGGAAGGCGTCAGCTACGCCCGGAAAATCAAGGCGAAAGACGCGCAGATCGACTGGAGCGCTCCCGCCGAAGAGACCGATCGGCGGATCCGGGGGCTGTCGCCGTTCCCCGGCGCTTGGTTCACGCTGTCCTCGGAGCGTGGCCCGGTACGCGTGAAAGCTCTATCGTCGCGGGTTGAAGACGGCGGCGGCGAACCGGGCGTGGTGCTGGACGACAATTTGCTGATCGCCGGACGGACCGGCGCCGTGCGCCTGTTGCGCGCCCAACGCGAAGGGCGCGGCGCGCAGGACGCGGCGGAATTTCTACGCGGCTTTCCCGTCGCGGCGGGAATGCGGCTTTCCTGATGCCGCGCTATCGCCTCACCGTGGAATACGACGGCGGGCCCTACAACGGCTTTCAGGCGCAGGCGGATCAGCCGACGGTTCAGGGCGCTATCGAGGCCGCCGTCGCCGCCTTTTGCGGCGAGAGCGTGCGCCTTCACGCGGCCGGCCGCACCGACGCCGGCGTGCACGCCTCCGGTCAGGTGATTCATGTCGATTTGGCCAAGGCGTGGTCCGCCGCCGTCGTGATGAATGCCCTCAATGCCCATTTGCGGCATCAAGCGGTTGCGATCGTCAGCGCCGAACAAGTCGATGAAACCTTCCACGCCCGGTTTTCGGCGTGCGGGCGGCGCTATCTTTACCGCATTCTCTGCCGCCCCGGTCCACCCGCCCTGGAGCGCGGGCGGGTGTGGCATGTTAAGACGCCGCTGGATGCCGACGCCATGAACGCCGCCGCGCAAATGCTTGTCGGCCGGCACGACTTCACCACCTTCCGCGACGCCGCCTGCCAAGCCAAATCGGCGATCAAAACCTTGGATAGGGCCACGGCGAGCCGAGCCGACGAGGAGATTCACGTCGCCTTCGCGGCGCGGTCATTCCTCCACCGCCAGGTGCGCTCGATGGTCGGGTCGCTGGTTGAGGTCGGAAAGGGTCGTTGGTCGATCGTCGATTTCGGCTCCGCCCTGGCCGCCTCTGACCGCGCCGCGTGTGGCCCCGTCGCGCCGGCGGCGGGGTTGTGTTTGGTGGCAGTGGACTATGAGGATGACCGACGTCTTACCTGAATTCTCTGGCCTCTTTGGGGGTAGAAAAACCGGCTGCGGTCAGCCGCCAAACGCCGCGAAATAATCGCCGATCAGCCGCTCGTAAATGGTCGACAGGGCGACGATCTCCGCCACCGGCGCGCATTCGTCCACGGCGTGCATGGTGGTTCCCACCAAACCGAATTCCACGACGGGGCACAGCGCGCGGATGAAGCGAGCGTCCGACGTGCCGCCGGTGGTTGAAAGTTGCGGCTCCACGCCGCTCGCCGCGCGCACCGCGCCGGCGACCACGGCGGTAAAATCGCCCGGCGAGGTTAGAAAGGCCTCGCCGCTGATCTTGGGCGTGACGGTAACCCGGCCGGCGAAGCCTTCGTTGACCATTCGCGCTTCCTCCAGCAGCCAAGCCGCCAAGTCCGCGCCGGTGTGGGTCGGGTTAAAGCGGATGTTCAGATAGGCCGACGCCGAGGCGGCAATGACATTGGTCGCCGCATTGCCGACATCGATGGTGGTGATTTCGAGATTGGACGGCTGGAAGCCCTCATAACCTTCGTCCAATCGGCGCCCTTGCAATCGCGCCAGCAGTCGCACCAGAACCGGAACCGGGTTGGCGGCGCGATCGGGATAAGCGACGTGGCCTTGGCGCCCCGCGACGGTAATCGTCGCGCCGATGCTGCCGCGCCGACCGATCTTGATCAGGTCGCCCAAAAAGGCGCTGGAGGTGGGTTCACCGACGACGCAATGGTCGATGACCTGGCCCTCCGCCGCCAAAGCCGCCGCCACCGCCTTGGTGCCGTGTTCCGCGAGCCCCTCTTCGTCGCCGGTGATCAACAGCGAAATCGATCCGGCGGGCGCGCCCTTCGCCAGAACCCGCGACACGGCGGCGACAAACGCGGCGATGGCGCTTTTCATGTCAACCGCCCCGCGACCGACCAGCACGCCCCCCTCGACCTCGGCGGAGAACGGCCCTTTCGACCACGCCGTGACGTCGCCGACCGGCACCACGTCGGTATGACCGGCGAAGCATAGATTTGGCCGCCCGCTTCCCAAACGGGCGTACATATTCTCAATTTCGCCAAACCGCATCCGCCGACAGGCGAAGCCAAGCGTTTCCAGCGCGCCTTGCACGATATCCATCGCCCCGCCGTCCGCCGGCGTCACCGAGTTGCAACGGATCAGATCGCGGGTCAGAGCGACGGGGTCGAGGGGAGCGCTGGTCATGCGGTGTTCCATAGTCTGCGGACCGGAGCCTCGCAAACCAGGCTGGCGTTGTGCGGAATGCCTCATCGGCGAATTGCTCCGCAGGGCCATGGTTGTCCCTTTCCCGATTCCGTCATCGGCGGGCGGCAGTTCCACCGATCCATTCGGCGCGATCCCGCTATGGCCGCGCCGGCGCGGCCACGCTGCCCGCTCGCCCAATGGGTGGCCGGGACGAACGCCCAGCCATGACGCCCAATGGGGATATGGGTCGCCTGAGCCCCATTTCACCCATCAGCGGGGAGTTATGCTCAGAGGGGGAAGGCGTTACTGTGTAAGTCCAGCCTCCACAGATCACTCCTACCAAGAACCCGCAAATGAAGAAAATCGACATCGCCGCCGCGCCGGTCAGCGTTGGGACGAACTATCCCGCGCCGCACGACGCGCCCTGCCGCGCGCGCTTGCGACAACGCCTCGGCGACGCCGGCGGCCTGACGATGTTCGGGGTCAACCGCCTGACCCTGCCACCGGGCGCCTGGTCCAGCCAGCGCCATTGGCACAGCCACGAAGACGAGTTCACCTGGGTTCTCCAAGGCGAAGTGGTGCTGGTCACCGATGCTGGCGAAGAGACGCTGCGGGCTGGCGACTGCGCCGCCTTTAAAGCCGGCGACCCCGACGGCCATCACCTGATCAACCGCTCAACCGCCGACGCAGTTGTTCTCGAGGTCGGCGGCCGCGATCCGACCTGCGACGCCTGCGACTATCCCGACATCGACATGATCGCGCGGGCTGGCGAGGAGGGGTATCGGAGGCGGGACGGGACGCTCTACGGAGAGGATATCCCCCTAATCCCGCAACAACTCGTTGATACTGGTCTTTGACCGGGTCTGCGCGTCCACCGTTTTGACGATTACCGCGCAGGCCAAGCTTGGCCCGACGCCGTGCGGATCGGGCAGGGTTCCGGGGACGACGACGGAGTAGGGCGGCACGACGCCGCGGTGGACCTCGCCGGTCTTACGGTCCACGATTTTGGTGGTGGAGGTGATGAAGACGCCCATCGAGAGCACCGAGCCCCGACCGATCACCACGCCTTCAACCACTTCGGAACGGGCGCCGATGAAGCAGTCGTCTTCGATGATCGTGGGGTTGGCTTGCAGGGGCTCCAGCACCCCGCCGATGCCTACGCCGCCGGAAAGATGCACGCCCGCGCCGATTTGAGCGCAGGAGCCGACGGTGACCCAGGTATCGACCATGGTGCCTTCGCCGACGTGGGCGCCGATGTTGACGAACGACGGCATCAAGACGACGTTTTTGGCGATGAAGGCGCCGCGCCGCACGATGGCGCCGGGCACCGCGCGGAAGCCGGCGGCTTCGAACTGCGGGGCCTCCCAGCCGTCGAACTTGCCCGGAACCTTGTCCCACCACGGGCCAATGCCGCCGCCCAGAGCGCCGGCGCGCATCATCTGATTGGGATTGAGACGGAAGGACAGCAAGATCGCCTGCTTCAGCCATTGGTTGACGATCCACGCGCCACCGATCTTTTCGGCAACCCGGGCTTGGC
>JANXWN010000213.1 GCA_025351125.1 Caulobacteraceae bacterium
GTCGTGACCCAGTCGGTACCCGCCGGCGAGCGGGTAAGCGGCAACTTCGCAATCCCCCACGCGCGGCTGATCCGCGCGGTAAAGCAGGCCGCGGAGGGAACGGCATGACGCTCTTCGACAGGTTCAAGACGCTCGCCCCAGCCGCAAGCGGCCATAATTCGCTGAGCGTTCTGATCACTAATATCGTCATGAGCGGTCGAAGCGGGACCGAGACGCTGACGCGCGACCTCGCGCTTGGCCTACTCCGCAGGGGCCATCGTCCCATCGTGTACACGCAGGCCGAAGGAGAGATTGCCGGCGAACTGCGGCGCGCTTCGATTCCCGTGGTCACGAGGATTGACAAGATCGGCGTCCCGATCGACGTCATCCACGGTCACCATGCGCCGGTCGCGGCCGTCGCCATGGCCCGATTTCCGCAAACGCCCGCGGTGTACCTGGCTCACGACTTCCTCGTTTGGCACGATGCCCCGCCGCGGTTTCCCTCGATCCGACGCTATATGGCTGTGGATACGACCGTCGCCAGCCGGTTGACGTCGGAGCTGGGGTTCTCCGCGTCCGAGGTCCGCGTCCTGCTCAATTGCGTCGATACCGACCGCTTCAAGATCGGTCCCGCCTTGCCCGAAAAGCCCCGCCGGGCCTTGGCCTACGCCAAGAACCCCGAGCACGTCGAAGCGGTCAGAGAGGCCTGTGCTCTGCGTGGCATCGACGTGGACTTTATAGGCTATGCCGTCGGCAAGATCGTGAATTCGCCCGAAACGGTTCTTCACGGGTATGATTTGGTTTTTGCGTCGGCGCTCAGCGCCATCGAAGCGATGGCCTGCGGTCGGGCGGTGGTGGTCTGCGACGGTCGTGGCCTCGCCGGCCTGGCGACGGCGAGCCAGTTGGAAAAATGGCGACTGCAGAATTTCGGGCTCCGGTCTCTTCAGCGCCCGGTAACCGTGGATGCGCTGCTCGATCAGATTGACGCCTATGACGCGCAAGACGCGGCGGAGGTCTGCGGCGTTATCCGTAGGGAAGCCAACCAGGAGAACTGGCTGGGCCAACTCGAGGCGATCTATCGCGAGGTGATCCGCGAACACCGCGCCGCGCCTCCCGGCGATGCGGCGCTGGCGACAGCCCGCTACCTTGAGGACTGGACCCCGCGCTTCGATCTCACCCGCGCCGCGACGCTGAAACGCGAGGAACTTGCCGCGATGACCGACTAGACCTCCCGTTGCTCGTAGAAACGACCCCGCTGCTATCGGCAACGATGCCGACCTTGACGGTGGACGTCACCTTCAACGGCCGCCGAATGACAACCCGGATCTTCGACACTGACGACCCACGCGTGATGGCACTTCGCCTGCTGGATTGCCCGCTTCCCCATTTAGGGGGATGCCGCCGTTGGCTGCTGCTTAGTTCCGCGATCCGCGCACACCCCACGACGCGGGCGTCACTCCAAACGATGGCCGCCTTTTAGGGGTCAGCGTGGGGATCGGCGCTCGCGCCACGCAGTCGGCGCAGCAACCGACGGATCGCGTCAAAGTCGCTCGTTTTGCTCGCATCGGTCATGGTTGACCGGCCTAGACGCCGATGCAGTCGGCGCGCGCCCGCCCCTGGGCGGCTATTCCGCGTCGGCGACCGTTCCTTCGACCTCGCCGCCCTCGAAAGTGCGGGGCGCGCGGCGGCGGCGCGGTTTGCGGGCCTCGTCACCGCCTTCGGCGCGCGGTTCGGCCACGCGCAATTGAAGAAAAGCCGGGGCGTGGCTGACGTCGCCGTCGCCGGCGCGCAGCATCTGACCCGTCTCGACCGGCGCCGCGACCGACGCCACCAGCGGCGCGGCCTCCGGCTCAATGACGTTCAAGGGATCGCGCGCCTCGCCGTCGGCGCGCGGGGCCCGGTCGTCGCGGTTGTAGCGCGGGCGGTCCTCGCGATAGGCGCGCGGCTGGCGTTCGTCTCTTTGGCGATCTGATTGGGCATGATCCGACGGGTTCCGGTCCGACTGTTGGCGGTCCGATTGTTGCCGGTCGTTCTGCGCGCGATCTGCGTTTTGCCGTTCGCCCTGATAGCGGTCCTGACGGGGTTGGTCGTCGCGGCGGCGCTGGTCGGTCTGACGAAAGTCGTCGCGACGGCCTTCGTTTTGCGGTAGGCGGTCGCCGCTCTCGGAGCCGTCGCCATTTTCGCCCTCGCCGTCCGACTCCACCGTTTCCGCGCCGCTTTCATCCTCGAAATCCATGTCGTACCCGGATACGAACTGATCTCGCCCGATGATTTCCGATAACGGCCGTTGGGGCTGCATCACCCGCATTACGCGGAAATAGTGCTCGGCATGCTGCAAATAATTTTCAGCCAGCACCCGATCACCGGCGGTTTGGGCGTCTCGCGCCATCTGCTGATATTTTTCGTATACGCCTTGCGCCGCGCCGCGCACCTTGACGCCCTCTGGTCCGTTGGATTCGAAGGCGCGGTTGGCGTTGTGTTGCGGCTTGCCGCCCCCACCGCCACTGCCGCTTCCGCCATTGCGGTTGCGACTGCGCTGACGCTTCATACCCTTGAAATCTCTCATTTAGCTCGACCTGTGGCGGCGGGCCTCGCTAATTGCAAGACCTTCGACCGCTATGTTGTTGGGGCTTTAAGAAACGTTCGCCCGCAAAAGTGATTAGAAACGCCTGATTCCGGTTTCGCCGTAAGACTTAAGGCCGCTCGCCTGCGCGAAAGACTTCGAAAGTCGCTCTCCCAAATCGGGCTGTGCGCGAGTCTAGATCAGACCGTCGCCGAAGGCCCCATATCGCGGCGATTTCATGGAGGTACATGCTCTCTAGCCGTTCACCGGGTTTTGTCCAAGCGGTTTCTTGTGGCCGGTCACCACACGGTCGCGTAGGCCCAAATCGGCTACGACCCGGATGTCCTCCGCCCCGGCGGCCTCAAACAAGGCTCGCACCGCCGCGCTCTGACCAAGGCCAACTTCGACGGCGAATACGCCACCCGCTTTAAGAACGCGGAGAATTTGCGGGGCGAGAACGCGATAGGCATCGAGACCGTCGTTCCCGCCGTCCAGAGCGACGCGTGGCTCGTAGTCGCGCACCTCGGGACTGAGGCCGGCGATGTCGCCGCTGGGAATATAAGGCGGATTGGATACCACCAGATCGAAATCGTCTTGCGCGAGAGCCCACGTCCAATCGCCGCGCAACAGAGCGGTGCGGTCGGCGAGTCCCAGATTTGCGGCATTTTCGCGCGCGACCGCCAGGGCGTCTTCGGAAACATCGACGCCCAGGCCCCTGGCGCCGGGTCGTTCGCTGAGAATCGCCAGCAAAATCGCCCCGGAGCCCACACCCAGATCGAGCACGCTGAACCGCTGATTTTCAGCGAACCGCGGCAGGACGGCGTCCAAAATAGTTTCCGTGTCGGGTCTGGGCGTCAGAACGTCGGGCGTCACCCGCAGCATGATTTTCCAAAAGCCCTTCGACCTCAGAATGTGGCTGATCGGCTCGCGCTTTTCGCGCCGCGAGATATAGCCCTCGAGCGCGGCGTCTTGCTCGGCGGTTAGGGCACGATGCGGATCGGCGATGATGTCGACGCGCGTCGCGCTGGCCGCCGCTTCGACCAAAAGGCGCGCATCGATCACCGGGCTGTCGATCCCCGCCGCCTTGAGCCGCACTTTCGCGGCGGTCCAGGCCGAAACGAGGGTGGTCATAAATAACGGCTCAAAATTGGAGATGTCGACGGATACGGCCCTTTGGCGGACCAAAAGGGTCGTGTGAACGAGGTTCGTGATCGCCGTGCCCGACGGGCAGCACGTGAGTGCTACTCCGCCGCTTGCAGCGCCGCGGCCCGCAAGTTTTCGCGTTCCGCCGATTCGATTTCGGCGGCGCGCGCTTCGACCAATTCGACGATATGATCGACCATGTTTTCATGGCCGAGTTTGTGGTGCGCCTTGCCCGCCATATAAACCATTCCGGTCCCCTTGCCGCTTCCCCCGCCGGTAAAACCCACGTCGGTCATCAGCGCTTCGCCCGGACCGTTGACCACGCAACCGATGATCGACAGGCTCATCGGCGCGGAAATATGCTTGAGGCGCTCCTCCAGCTTGCCGACGGTCTCGATGACATTAAATCCCTGCCGGGCACACGATGGACAGGCGATGATATTGACCCCCCGGTGCCGTAGCCCCAGAGACTTCAGAATATCGAACCCCGCCTTGATTTCCTCCACCGGATCAGCAGCCAGCGACACGCGGATGGTGTCGCCAATGCCGGCCCACAACAGATTGCCCATACCGATTGCCGATTTGATGGTTCCCGAGCGGGTCGGGCCGGCTTCCGTGACGCCCAAATGCAAGGGGCAATCGATGGCTTCCGACAGCATCTGGTAGGCGGCCACCGTCATGAACACGTCCGACGCCTTCACGCTGATCTTAAATTCATGAAAGTCGTTGTCTTGCAAAATGCGCGCGTGGCTGAGCGCGCTTTCAACCATCGCTTGGGGGCAAGGCTCGCCGTAGCGCTCGAGCAATTCGCGCTCCAGCGACCCGGCGTTGACGCCGATGCGCATGGAGCAGCCATAATCGCGCGCCGCTTGGATCACCTCGCGCACACGCGCCGGCGAACCGATATTGCCCGGATTGATCCGCAAACAAGCGGCGCCGGCCCGCGCTGCCTCTATGCCGCGTTTGTAATGAAAATGAATGTCGGCGATCAAGGGAAGGTTTGACGCCTTGACGATGGTCTTGAACGCCGCCGTGGCGTCTTCATCCGGACACGACACCCGCACGATATCGGCGCCGGCCTCTTCGAGCTGGCGAATCTGCTCGATCGTCGCCGCCGCATCGCCGGTGATGGTGTTGGTCATCGACTGCACCGTGATCGGCGCGTCGCCGCCCACGGCGACCTTTCCGACGTGGATTTGGCGCGAAACACGCCGGTCGATCGAGCGCCAGGGGCGAAGTTTGGTGTGATCTTGGACGGTCATGGCGCGACTAGTTTAGCCGCAATCTTCAGCGCGCCCAAGGGCTCTCAGCGAATCGAAGGGGGCAGGGACAATTTAGAGACGAGCGTTTGCGGATTAACCAACACGCCGCGCGCGACGCCTCCGACATACACTTCCACGGCCGAGGGGCTGCCGACGTCAACGGTCAAGCCGTCGCCGGCCGGCGCGCGCCAAGCTTCGCCGGGGGCCAGTTCGCGCGCGAAGGTGACCGACTCCGCGGCGCGCACGATCAGCGATGTCGCGCGCTTCGCCTGCAGCACGATCGCTGTCGAAGGGGCCGACGACGACTTCGGCGCGCCGTAGATGGCGCCCGCGGGCACGAAGGCGGCGCCAACGGCGACGTCGGAGGGGGCCGCGTCGCTGTCGGACGACAGGCTCAGACCCGGCGTATGATAGACCGGAGGGGCGCCGGTTTCGACCGGTTGCGGTAAGGGTGGGCCCAGGGTCATGGGTCCCGTGCGATCCTTGACCTGTGCGCGGGCGCCTGAAATGGCGGTGATCGGCTTAGACGGCGCCTCGCCAAAATGGCGCAGAAGGTTCCAACCGACTAACGCGACGACGATCAAGACCGCCGGCGGAATAACCCATCCCCATTGCCGCGGGCCAGCGACGACTCCACCCGGCGCCCGCAAGGTCGCGTCGGCCTTCGGGGCTTCGCGCCGAAAGCGGGCGACCACGGTGTCGCCATCCAAACCCAACGCCAGCGCGTAAGCGCGTACGTATCCGATCGCAAACGGCCGCGCCGGCAGCGCATCGAGCTCGAAGGCCTCCAACGCGCTTAAGTGCGAGGCGCGAACGCGCGTGGCCGAGGCGATGTCGTCGACTTCGAGACTCAAGCTTTCGCGAGCGGCGCGCAACGCCTGGCCGACGTGGCCGGCGGGATCCAAGACGACTCGCGTCGGACGCAACGGCGCGAGATAATCAACCGCCTCGACCTCGTCCGCCGAAGCGCCTTCGATCTCAACGTTAAAATCCAGCTCCAACGCCATTGCGCCCCGTTTCTTCGTCATCCCGGCACAGACTAGACACAAGATGTATTCAAGCAATTAAAAGCGAGCCCCATGGCGCTCGCTTCCCTTGAGGCAATCAATAACAGCGGATAGCCGCAAACTCAACGCCCGCTTGGCGCGATGTCACGCTGATCAACAGGTCGGTTCGAACGACGACGTCGTCGGATTGCTAGACGTTCACCATCAATTTGCGCGCAAGCGCTTCGACATCGCCGCGGACCGAGCCCCGCGTGCTTTTGATAAGAGGCTCGAGTCCCCGCCGCGCGGCCTCCCGATCACACGACAACACCATCTGTTTGACCGGACCGATCCCCGTGGGGGGCATGGACAGTTGGTCGAATCCCAGGGCCAGCAGAGCAAACGCCTCCAAGGGACGTCCGGCGATTTCGCCGCACACCGAAACCGGCGTGCCGCTGTCGGCGCACGCTTCGCGGATCGTCGCCAAGGCGCGCAGGGCCGGCGGGCTGAGCACGTCATAGCGATCGGACACCCGCGGATTGCCGCGGTCCGCGGCGAACATGTACTGCATCAGATCATTGGTGCCGACCGACACGAAATCGGCGATGGGCAGCAGGGCGTCCAAGTGCCAAACCAGCGACGGGGCCTCGATCATCGCGCCAACCTCTAAGCGCGACGGCGCCGGGCGGCCGCGGCGTATCGCCCACGCCGTTTCGCGATCGACCAATGCCCGCGCGGCGCGAAATTCGTCGACGCTGGCGACCAGCGGAAACATCACCCGCAAAGCGCGACCATCCGTAGCGGCGATGAGAGCGCGCAGCTGCATTCGCAGCAAGGCGGGACGATCCAATCCCATCCGCAGAGCTCGCCAGCCCAGGGCGGGGTTATCTTCGCGCTCGGCCTCGAGATAAGGCAGCACCTTGTCGCCGCCTAAATCGAGGGTGCGAAACGTCACCGGAAGACTGCCGGCGGACGCTAACACCTTGGCGTAAAGCGCCGTTTGCGCCGACAAGCGCGGCAGGTCCTCGGACACCATGAACTGAAATTCCGTGCGAAAGAGCCCGATTCCTTCGGCGCCGGTTTCCGGCAAGATATCCAGATCGACCGCCAAACCCGCGTTCATCAATAAGCTGACCTTACCGCCGTCGAGCGTAAAAGCCGGCGTGTCGCGCAGTTTGGCGAAACCGGCTTGGCGAGCGGCCCGCACCCCGATTCGCGCCGTTATCGCCTTGATCACGTCAGGACGCGGACGCAGGTAAGCCTCGCCGTCTTCGGCGTCGACGATGACCGGGTCGCCTTCGCTGACCCGATCGCGCAGTCCCGCGAGGCGTCCAACGCACGGGATATCCAACGCGCGGGCGACGATGGCGGCGTGGCTGGCGGAAGACCCTTCCTCGAGCAGTAGACCCTTCAATTTCGTGCGGTCGTATTCGAGCAGGTCGGCGGGGCCGAGGCTGCGGGCGATCAAAATGGCGTTTTCCGGAAGCAACCGCGCCACCGCCCCGTGGCCGCTCAGATGGCGAAGTAGGCGATCATTGAGATCTTCCAAATCGTGCAATCGCTCACGCAAATAGGGGTCGCGCGCCTGACCGATCCCGGCGCGATGTTCGGAGCGCACCCGCTCCACCGCGGCTTCCGCCGTCAGCCCCGAATGCACGGCATCGTGCAAAGCGTGGTCCCAGCTGCGGCTGTGCGCCAACATTTTGTAGGTTTCGAGCACGTCGTAGGACGCCCCCAAAATCCCTTCGTGACCGTCCAACATAGCGTCGATCTGACTCTGCAGATCGGCGATCGCCGTCGCCAAACGGGCCTCTTCGGCGGTGGAATCATCGGCCAACAGACCGCCGACCGCGACCGGTGTCTCGTGCATGACGGCGACGCCAAACGCCAAGCCGTCGGCGAACTTGCTGCCCTTCAGACGTTCGGGCCGGCGCGGGGCAATCTCGACGTCCTTCAGGTCTTCGCGCGACAACAGGTTTCCGGCCGCCACCATTTCGGCCAAGACCATGGCGATGATCTGCAGGTCTTCGACATCGTCTTCGGCATAGACGCGGCTGGTGCGATTTTGCACGACCAAGACGCCGATCGCCCGGCCGCCGCGCAACAATGGCACACCCATAAAGGCATGAAACGGGTCTTCGCCGGTTTCGGGTCGATAGGAAAAGCTTGGATGGTTCGGCGCGTCCGACAAGTTGAGCGGTCCGCCCAGACGCATGATTTCGCCCACCAGCCCCTCGCCCGGTTGCAGCTGCGTGACGTGCACGGCGCCCGGATCGAGGCCTTCGGTGGCAAACAATTCCATCTCGCCGGACGAGCGGCGCAGATAGATCGAGCAAACCTCCGCGACCATCGAGACGGCGATGGTTCGCACCACCGCGGCCAGTTTGGCCTGCGTCGGATCACCCGCGGCCATGGCTTCGCGTATCTGCCGCAGCAGGCTGCGTGGACCGCGGATGGCGAGCGCCGGTGTCGGCATAGAGGTGGTCTAGCTCCGCTTGCTATCGTGGCGGCGCCTATAGCAGGTTTTTATGGGCGCGCATGTGGCGGCGACGTTGCAATCGGCAATTGCCGTCGTCTGCCGCATTTTTACGCCGCGGCCTCCAAAAAGCGCTCGGGTCGCTCCGGTTAAAGCAGATCCAGCCCGTACGCCGCGTGCAGGGCCCGCACCGCCAATTCGGTGTAGGCCGAGTCGATCAGAACGCTGATCTTGATCTCCGACGTCGAGATCACCTGAATGTTCACGCCTTTTTCCGCCAAGGCGCCAAACATCGTTTTGGCGACGCCGGCGTGGCTGCGCATGCCGACCCCGATCACCGACACCTTGGCCACATCCTCATTGACCGAAACGCTGTCGAAGCCGATGGCGTCCTGTGCCGCCCGCACCAAGTCCATCGTCCGCGCCGCGTCGCGTTTGCCGACGGTGAATTCCATGTTCGCCGCGCCTTCACGCAGAGCATGGCTTTGCACGATCATGTCGACATTGACGTTGGCGTCGGCCAGACGGCCAAAAATTTCCGAGGACACGCCGGGGTGATCGGGCAGGCCGAACAGGCTGATTTTGGCCTCGTCGCGGCTGAACGCCACGCCGCTTACGATGCGCTTTTCCACGATTTCCTCCTCGTTGCACACGATGGTGC
>JANXWN010000218.1 GCA_025351125.1 Caulobacteraceae bacterium
CGGGGCGCCCGAAGCGCTTTAGGGGCACTTCGCGGTTGATCCAGCGCGTCCAATTATCGCCGCGCGGGCCGTTGGCGCGCTCGTCCCACTCGCCGCCCGGAAAGATGATGTTGCCCGGCGCGATGGCGTTGATCCGGATGCCGTTCGGCCCGGCGATCCGCGCCAATTCCTTGGTCAAATGGTTCATCGCGGCCTTGGCGACGCCATAGGTTACCGGCGTTCCCAACGCGCCCAGGCCAGCGATGGAACTGATGAACAAGATCGCGCCCGCGCCGCGCGGCGTCATGCGCCGCAAGGCCGCGCGCGCCAAACGAAACGCCGAATCCAGGTTTTGATCCATTCCACCTCGCCACGTCGCGTCATCGACCTCGAAGCCGGATGGGCAGGGATGCAGGCCGACATTGGCGACGGCGCCCCAAAGGGGACCTAAGGCCCCTTCAGCGCCGGCAAGAGCCGCCTCAACGATCGCCGTGTCGCGCATGTCGCCGGCCATGGTCCACAGGCGGTCGGCGCCGTGCATAGCCGCCAGTCGGGCGCGTTCGACCTCCAAGGTCTCCGCGCCGCGCGCTGTCATTGCCACGCGCGCGCCTTCCGCGAGCAAGGCCTCGACCATCGCCAAGCCGATGCCGCGACTGCCGCCAGCGACGAATACGACTTTGTCGCGAAGTTGGAGATCCATCGGTGTTTCCCTATTTCGTTTGGCTTAAGCGAGACTCAGCGCGTCGATCCGCGCGCACAGATCGGCGGGCAGGGGGCCCTGCGCTTCGGCGTCCAGGCAAGCGGCCAGTTCGTCGCGGTTCTTGACCCCCAGGATCACCGTGTCCACTCCGGCCATGTCCAAGGCGTAGCGATGGGCGACGATGGCCGGATCGAGGCCGGCTTGAGCGCACAGAGCGCGAAACGGCGCGGCGCGGCGATAGTCGGCGGATTCGGGATGGCTGTCCTTGACCGCGCGGTCGAGCGACGCGGTAAGGGCCCCGGCCTGAACGGCGCGGATGCCCAGAACACCGATGCCGCGCGCGCCGGCGGCGGCGATGATCTCGCGCGGGCGGGTGGGCTCGGCGAACTGGCGAATCCCGCCGGCGCTGTCCATCAAATTGGCGATGGCCTGAACGGCGTCGGGCGCGGGCGTGTGGGCGATGGCGCGAAGCACGGCGGTCGGCACGCCGATGCCGGTAATGCCCCACGCGCCGATCCGACCCCGCGCCTTGAGACCCTCCATCGCCGGGGCGACCTCGTCGACATACATCGACCACGGCGTCGCGAATTGAGTCCGCAAGTCGTTGCGGCGACCAAACACATAATCGTCGGTGCAAAGATTGCTGTGCAAGAAGAAGATGTCCGCCCGCTCGACCCGCATGATCTTCAGGCTGGCCTCCAACGACCGCTCCAACCGATCCGCCGCCGCGCCGCGCGGCGGTTCGCCCAATTGGCATTTGGTGGTGATCCGCACGTCGCCCGGTAGGGCGCCGGCGAAAGCCGCGCCGATGACCTGCTCGCAGTCGCGATACATCGGCGCGGTGTCCAGCAAGGTGATCCCCGCATCGACGGCGGCGTGCACGGTGGCGATCGCCTCCTCCAGCGTGGTTTCGCCCCAGCCGCGCCCCAAACCTCCGCCGCCGAGGGTGAGCCGGCTGACGGTCTCGAGGGAGCCAAGAGTGGTAAAGCGCATGGGATAACGGCCTTCATGGTCAGACGGCAAAAAGTGTCGCGCGCCAAGCCGCATAGCGGTTGTCGGCTTCGTCGACGCTGATCGACGGCGCGTACGTGCGATCATAGCGGGCAAACCGCGCGATGTCGGCGGCCTGGAGCAGGTCCGCGCCGAGACCGGCGGCCAACGCCGCGCCAGCCAACGTCGCTTCGCGAGCGGCGTGGCGGCGGACCGGCCGATGGAGCAGATCGGCTTGGATTTGCAGGAACCCCTCATAGCCGGTCAAGCCGCCGTCGACGTTCAACACCGCCGGCGCCGCCCCCGGGTCGAGCCTGAAGAGATGATCGACGGCCTCACGAACACGGAACGCCACGCCTTCCAGACCCGCCCGCGCCAAATGCGCGCGGCTGACGGCGCCGGTCAGACCCCGAAGTTCACCCCGTCGCGTCGGATCGGGACGCGGCGCGCCGAGGCCCTGCAAAGCGGGTAAAAAAGCCGCGCCGGCGGTGTCGCCCACTCCCCCCGCCAAAGCCTCGAAGGCCGCGTGCGGCCCCAAACCGCACGTCTCGCGCAGCCAATCCAAAGCCGACCCGGCGCTCAAAACCATGGCTTCGAGGCAGAATGCGGTTTCGCCGGCCACCGATGATACGATCAGCGGCGGCACGCCGGGCATGCCGGCCAGAGACAGACCGGCGGTGGCCAAATTGGCCGTCGCCGACGTGCCGTAACTGACTTTGGCGATGCCCGCGCCCCGACCGTGCGCCAGCAAGGCGCTCTGCTGGTCGGCGATGTCGGCGGTGATCGGAATGGCCGCGCCTAACACCGACGGGGCCGTCGTCGCCATCGGACCCCACGTGTCGGTCAGCCGCGGAAACATCGTCAGGTCCAGACCCTGCAAGTCGATCAGGGCCGTGTTCCAGCCCAGCGTCATTAAATCGAGATATCCGCTCGGCCACGCCTGACTGCGGTCGGTGACGTGAGCCGCGCCGTCGCTCAACATCCAAATGACGTAGGAATCGATATTTCCCCACGCGAGCCGACCCTGCGCGCGCAGGGCCGCGGCGTCGGGAATATCGCCGACGATCGCTTCCAGCTTGGCCGCCGATTGCTGGGGCGCCAAAAAATGCCCCGCGCTCAGCAATTGTCCGGCGCGTTCCACGCCGCGCAGGTCGCTCCAAACCACCATCGGCGACAGCGGGGCGCCCGATAGCTTATCCCAAACCAAGGCGCTGGCGCGCTGGGTGGTGATACCGAGGGCGGCGAGATCGGCCGCTGGACAATCGGCGTCGACCAAAGCGCGGCGAACGACGGTCTTGACCGCACGCCAAACCGCTCTGGCATCTTGTTCGATGCGTCCCGAGGCCGGGGCGTACGACGTTAACCGCGTTCGCGCCAAAGAGCGGCGCGTCGCGTCCGGCGCGAAAACGCCGGCGCGGACCGACGTGGTGCCGATATCGATGGCGAGGATCAGTTCAGGCATCGGGCAACAGCACGCCGGGGTTCATGATACCGTGCGGATCGAGGGCGGCCTTCACCGACCGCAGCAAGGCCACGCCCGCAGCGCCCAGTTCACGGTCCAGATAGGCGCGGCGAACCCGACCGATACCGTGATGATGCGCCAAGCTTCCGCCGTGACGGTCGGTCGCCTCCATGATCCGTCGCCAGCCGTCGAGATAAATCGCCTCCATTTCGCCGGGAGTTTCCGCCTTGACGGCGAAGGTGAAATACAGATTGAGCCCGCTGCGATAGACGTGCGAGCTGTGCGCCGAGCCGGTCAAACAGCCGGAAATCTGTTTCAAGCTCGTGG
>JANXWN010000229.1 GCA_025351125.1 Caulobacteraceae bacterium
GGTCGTTCGGGCGACGGACGGAGCCCGCAGCGGCGTCGGCGTGCTCGAACAGGTCTGTATCGGTCCCTATGCGCCGTCGGGGTTTGATGCCTTGCTGGACGGGGCGAAGGCACAGGCTCTGATTTAGACGCCTGTAGCAAACGCCATGACCGTGACCATACGCCCCGCCGAACCAGACGACGCGCCGGCCATTCTGGGCTTCATCCGCGAGTTGGCGGACTACGAGCGGTTGTTGGAAGAAGTGAGAACCACCCTTGTCCACGTCGACGCCATGTTGTTTTGCGCTAACCCGCGGGCATTTTGCGAGATCGCTGCAGTGGACGACGCGCCTGTAGGGTTCGCCTTATGGTTCTACAGCGTCTCGACCTTCGAAGGTGTTCACGGAATCTATCTGGAAGATCTTTACGTCCGCCCCGCCGCGCGTGGAGTCGGAGCGGGCAAGGCTCTGCTCGCGACCTTGGCGCGCCGTTGTCGCGACGAGGGTCTGGCGCGGCTGGAGTGGGCGGTGTTGGATTGGAATGTCTCGGCCATCGGCTTTTACGACAGCCTGGGCGCCATTTCGAAAACCGATTGGATCACGCGCAAACTGACCGGCGCGCCGTTGGCGGCGCTGGCCGACGCTTGACGGACGCCGCGATGCAGTGAATGACGCCCCGGTGGTTCCCGCAAGGGATCAAAAGGGAATGCGGTGCGAACGCCTCGACGTTCTAAACCGCAGCTGCCCCCGCAACTGTAAGCGGTGAGTTTTGAGATCGTTTCCACGCCACTGAGGCCGTTTGGCCTTGGGAAGGCAGGTCTCAGAGCATCGACCCGCGAGCCAGGAGACCTGCCACACATCGTGGTCACACGCGAGCGTGTCGGACGGGGTGTGCCGAGGCGAACAATCCGCATCGTCGATGATCGGCGGCGCGGAGCGTTGTCCTCGCGGTGACGTGTCACGTTCATCGCAAGGCTATGAAACACCGTGTCTAAAACAATTCTCGGCGGCGCGGTCGCGCTGGGTCTATCGGCGGCCGGCGCCGTAACCGCGCAAATTGCCGATCCGGTCGTCGTCACCGCCACGAAAATTCCGACGCCGGTCAGCCAAATCGGCAGCGCCGTCACCGTTATTACGGCGCAAAACATCGAGGCCCATCAATGGCGCACCCTGCCCGACGCGCTGGCGACCACGCCTGGCTTAAACTTGGTTCAAAGCGGCGGGCCAGGCGGCCTGACGTCGGTCTTCATCCGCGGCGCCAACGCCGGTCACACCAAGGTTCTGATTGACGGGATAGAGGTCAACGACCCCAGCACGCCCAACGCCGCCTTCGATTTTGGACAGGTTTTGACCGCTAATTTGAGCCGCATCGAGGTGCTGCGCGGCCCGCAGAGCAGCCTCTACGGCTCTGACGCCTTGGGCGGCGTCATCAATATTATCACCGTCGAGGGCCGCGGCCCGGCCATTCTCAGCGCGAGTTTGGAGGGCGGTTCGTTCCAGACCTTCAATCAATCGATCGGCGTGTCCGGCGCGACGTCGCCACTGCGCTACGCGTTTCGCCTGGCTCATTTCCGATCGGGCGACACGCCCGTGACGCCTCTCAATCTGTTGGCCCCGGGCGAAAAGCGCATCGGCGACCGCTATGACAACGTCACGGCGGGAACCAAGCTGGGGCTCGACGTCTCGAAAGACGTCAGCCTCGGTTTGTTGCTGCGCTACACCGATGCGCATTTGCGATCGACCGGCGAGGATTTCAGCCACTTCCCCGATGATTTCCCCGAGGCCGCCCAGACCGTTCAAAAAACACGGCAAATATTCACCCGCGGCGAGGCCCGCGTCGCCCTGTTCGGCGGCGCTGTGCAAAACACCGTCGGCGTCGGCTATGCCGATTATCGCACCCGCATTCAGGCGCCCGACGACGGTTTCGGCTTGCCCGCCGCGACCATCGACAACGGCGACCGGCTGAAGATCGATTGGCAAGGCACGGTCAAGCTGTCTGCAAGCCAGACCCTGCTGCTGGGCGCCGAAACCCGCAACGACCGCCTCAAAGCCAGCCCGGTAGACGCGGCGGACCGCTCCAGCGCCGGCTTTGCCGAATGGCAGGCGACGCCGCTCGCGAACTTAAGCATCGCCGCCAGCGTGCGTTACGACTCCGACGCCCGGTTCGGCGGCAAGGCGACCTGGCGCGTCGCCCCGGTCTATAGCGTGGCGGCGATCGGGACCGTTTTGCGCGCCAGCGTCGGCACAGGCTTTAAGGCCCCGACGCTCAGCCAGTTGTTTGTCGACTATGGTCCTTATTTTCACGGAAATCGCTTTCTGAAGCCTGAGACCAGCATCGGCTACGACGTCGGTCTGGAGCAGCTGTTGGCGAAGGACCGGCTGCGGCTGGGCGCCACCTGGTTCCATAATGCCATCCGCAATCTGATCGACACCAA
>JANXWN010000242.1 GCA_025351125.1 Caulobacteraceae bacterium
TTTGACAGTACCGGTAGCCATTTAGATTTAGTCCTTGATATGAAGAGTCCCGCACCGCGCGGTTCCCTATTTATTGAATCAAAGTCGGTGAGGATCGGTGGGCGGGTCCGGGGGCTGCCTTACGGAGCATGGAAGAGCTGCCGAACCCTGTCGAATTCGATAGGTTTCTCTACGCTTTTCCTGAAGAGGCGGCAAGACGAATAACGAACCTCAAGCTTAAGACTATCAAATGCCGTCACAAAGGCCGATAGGAGGGAGTTAACCCGCCGCCATGTGAAGGAGCGCGCCGCTATGTCTCTCATTGAAAAAATCCCGCTGCTCAATGACGCCGCGCTGAAAAACCTGCTCGATAACGCCAAACGGCTGGGCGCGTCGGGCAGCCCGCGTCAACAGGAAGACGCCGCCGAGTTGATCCCCGCCGTCGAGGCCGCCATCGCCGAGCGCCGGACCGTCAAGCTGGAGGCGGCCGCCGAAAAACGTAACGCCAATAAGAAACCGGCCGCGCCGAAGGTCGCCAAGGGCAAGGCGGCCGTCGCGGCCTAGCGATCCTTGGCCTGCTCCATCATTTCGGCGAAACGTTGAAAGGTGGGCAGAGAATCCGTCGGGCCGGGCGAGGCTTCCGGGTGGTGTTGCACGGAAAACACCGGGCGACCTTTAAGGGCAAGGCCGGCATTGCTGCCGTCGAATAGCGAGACGTGGGTTTCCTCGAGTGTATCGGGCAGGCCGTCACGTGCGACCACGAAGCCGTGGTTCATCGACACGATCTCCACCTTTCCGGTCACCAAATCCTGCACCGGATGGTTGGCGCCGTGGTGACCTTGCTCCATCTTGACCGTCTTGGCGCCCATCGCGAGGGCCAACATCTGATGACCGAGGCAAATTCCCATCAGCGGCGTGCCGCTCAGCGCCAAAGCGCGGATTTCCGGCCCGGCGTAAAGGGCGGTCGCCGCCGGATCGCCCGGTCCGTTTGACAAAACCACGCCGTTCGGCTTTCGCGCCAAGATATCAGCCGCGGACGTGTCAGCTGGGACGGTGGTGACCCGCGCGCCGATTGCCGCCAAGGCGCGCAATATATTGCGTTTTACGCCGTAGTCGACCAGCACGACGTGATAGTTTTCCCGCTGCTCCGAACCGTAGCCTTCCGGCCACGACCACAGGCCTTCATCCCACCCGAATTCCTGCGAGCACGACGCCTCTTTGGCCAGGTCGACGCCGTCAATCCCGTTCCACGCCTTGGCTTGAGCGATAAGGTCCGGTAGGTCGAAATATCCGCTCGCGTGATGCGCGACGACGCCCCGCGGCATCCCGCGCTCGCGGATTGCCTTGGTCAAGGCGCGGGTATCTATCCCGCTTAACGCCACCACCCCGCGCCTTTTTAGCCAACCGTCGAAGTCGCCGACCGACCGCCAATTGGCCGCCGGCGTTGGCGCATCGCGGAAAATCGCGCCCCGCGCCGCCGTCTCCGCTGCGCCGGACACCTGTTCGATATCGTCGAGGTTAATTCCGACATTGCCGACATGCGGAAAAGTGAAGGCGATAATCTGCGCCATATACGAAGGATCGGTCAGAATCTCCTGGTAGCCGGTCATAGCGGTGTTGAAACACACCTCGCCCACGGCGGATCCGATGTGGCCGTGTCCCGCGCCCTGAAATACGGTTCCGTCGGCGAGCACCAGCACGCCGGTGACGCCGGGCAACAGGTCCAGCGGCATGGAATCTCCTCTATTCGCAACGGCGAGCGTGGGCTAGCTAGTGGTCGTGGGACGTTGCGTCAACGCGAGATGTCACAAAGTCCGCGTCCCGCGCGTCTTAACGGCGTAACCATAGGGGAGGCGATCATGATGCGCATATTGGCAGCAGCTTTGGCGGTGATCCTCGCGGCTAACGGCGCCGCAATGCTGGCTGCCGGTCGCTGGTGGTACGGCGCCGTGCCAGGCGTGACCGAAACCGGGCCGTTCAATCCGCATTTTGTTAAGGACATCGGCGCCGCCTACTTGGTGTGCGGGCTCGCCTTGGCGTGGCGTGCGGCGCGCGACGGGTCGGAGGCCGCTCGCGGCGCGGTCGTGGCGGCGGCGGGCTTTTTGGCCCTGCACGCTCTAATTCACGTGGTCGACGAACTTGCGGGATCTCACCCGTTGAGCGAGTTCGCGCGGGATTTTCCCGGTGTGTTCTTGCCCGCCGTCCTCGCCGTCTGGCTCGCCTTTCCCGCGCGCAAAACCGTCTAGGCCACAAGGGCTGTCCTGCCGCGCCTGCTCTTAAGCCGATCCCTCGACGCGATTAAAAGCGATCCGCGACGCGACGTCGGGACAGCTCTCATGATCACCAAGCACCTCGCGACTCGCCACCGCGAACGCGCTAATATCGCGCGGTGCGTTTCGATGATCGATTCCTGGAGGAGATAAAGTCGCGGCTGCGTCTTTCCGACGTGATCGGCAAGACGGTGAAACTGCGTCGGCAGGGGCGTGAGTTCGTGGGTTTGTCGCCGTTCAACAAAGAGCGGTCGCCGTCGTTTTTCGTCAACGACGAAAAGGGATTTTTCCACGACTTTTCGTCCGGCAAGCACGGCGATCTGATCGGTTTTTTGCAGGAAACGGAGCGCTTGAGTTTCGTCGAAGCGGTTGAGCGGCTGGCCGCGGAGGCGGGGGTGCCTTTGCCCGCGCGCGACCCGGAGGCCGCCGCGCGGGATACAAACCGTCAAGGGCTGGCCGATTGGCTGGAGCTGTCGGCCACGTGGTTCGAGGGCGAACTTCGCCGCCCCGGCGGCAAGGCGGCGCGCGACTATCTGGAAAAACGCGGACTGCCGGACAGCGAGTGGTATCGCTTCCGGGTCGGCTTCGCGCCGAGCGGACGATCCGCGCTCAAAGACTATTTAGTCGCCAAAGGCGCGTTGCCGGACGATCTCGTCGAGGCCGGGCTGTTAATCGCCCCGGAGGATGGCGGCGCGCCTTATGACCGGTTTCGCGATCGGATTATTTTTCCGATCACCGACGGGCGCGAACGAACCATTTCCTTTGGCGGTCGGGCGATGGACCCGGCCGCGCGCGCCAAATACCTGAACGGACCCGATACCGATCTGTTTGATAAGGGCCGCACGCTTTATGGACTGCCGCAAGCGCGCAAGCTGCTGCATTCGGGCGGCGACGACGCGGCGTTGGTTGTGGTCGAAGGCTATATGGATGTGATCGCCTGTCAGCGCGCCGCGATCGCCGCGGTGGCGGCGATGGGCACCGCTCTGACCGAAACGCAGATGGAGATGCTGTGGCGTCTGCACCCTGAGCCGACCCTCTGTTTCGATGGCGATCGCGCCGGGATGCAGGCGACGGCGCGGTCTATCGACCGCGCGCTTCCCCTGCTGCGGTCCGGAAAAAGTTTTCGGTTCGCCGTCGTGACCGGCGGCAAGGACCCTGACGACATCCTGCGCGAACAGGGTCCCGCCGCGCTTAAAACGCAACTGGCCGTGACGACCCCGTTTGTCGATGCGGTCTTCACGCGCGAGCGGGGCGCCACGCCGCTGGACACGCCCGAGCATCGCGCTGGCCTAAAGCAACGCCTGCGAGCGATCGCAAAGACCATCGCCGACGGTGATCTGGCCGCCGCCTATCACGACGCCCTGATGTCTCGATTGACGGCGCTGTTTCCCGCCGCGACCCCACGCCCGTCCGGCTTATCGTGGAAGCGCGGGGCGCCGCCGCTCCCGACTTTTGCGCTAGCGCGGTCCAAAACGGCGGCGAAACGCTTGGCGCGAGACATCGATCCCGTCGCCGCCGCTTTGGCGCTGCAAGCCATTATCGATCCGACCGTTCTCGACGGCCATCTCGAGGATCTGCAAGAGCGTGGTTTTGGCGATGCGGCCCTCGATGGCTTGGCCAAGGAAATCATTCGCCTGCGGATCGATGTTGATCATCTTGACAGCGAGGCCTTACGACGCCATTTGACCCAAAGTGGATTTAACGCGCTGCTGATTGATGTCGAGCGGGCCGCCGCCTATGCGCGCGCGCCCTTTGAGCAAAATGACGTCACCCTCGCCGCCGCCCGATCCCAGTGGTCGCACGCCTTCGACGTTTTGAACCGCGTGGCCGCACTGGAAAGCGCTTTGAGTGTCGCCAAACAGGATTTGGCGCACGGCGTCGGTGCGTCCGCTTTGATGACGTTGAAAAGCGAGCGCGATGCATTGCGGCGGGCGATTAAAACCGGGACGATTTGGACAACCGACGCACTGACCTGAGTGGCCGCCGCCCCTGAGGTTGGGGCGTCATAAACTTTTATGCGAACCGCGCGCGCCAAAGGGCGAGCCGCGCCGAAGCCGGAGACTTGAAACTTAAATGACGACCGCTACCGCAGCAACGACCAAGCCCCCTGAGCCTCCCATGCCGCCGGACGGCCCCTTGCTCGACCTGACCGACGCGGGAGTCAAGAAATTC
>JANXWN010000123.1 GCA_025351125.1 Caulobacteraceae bacterium
ACCGCCATCACCGTGCAGAACACCCTTGGCGTGTTCGGGGTCCATCCGATCCTTGCCGCGATCGTTCTGGCCCAGGGCCGGGCGGTGCTGGACGATATCGGCGCCGACGCCTTCAAGACCGGCATGTTAGGCGATGCGGCTATAGTCAAAGCGGTGGCGCGCCTGTTGGACGGCGCTCCAGACATCCCCGCCGTGATCGATCCGGTGATGATCGCTAAGGGCGGCCAAAGTCTGCTATCCGCCGCGGCCCTCGCCGCCGTCCACGATGTTTTGATCCCGCGGGCCGCGCTTCTTACCCCCAATGCGCCGGAAGCCGCCGCGCTAACCGGCCTGACCGTTGAAACTACCGATGATTTGCGCCGCGCGGCCGAGGTTCTGCTGCGCCTAGGGGCCCGCGCGGTGTTGATGAAAGGCGGCCATATCGCGGGCAACCGCGTCATCGATTTGTTGATCAACGCCGACGGCGAAACCAGCTTCGAAGGCCCCCGCATCGGCACGCGCCACACCCACGGCACCGGCTGCACATTGGCCTCGGCTTGCGCAACCGGCCTGGCGCAGGGCATCGTCCTAGACCGCGCGGTCGCCCGCGCCTGGGACTACACCGCGCATGCCATCCGCCACGCGCCGGGTCTCGGAGAGGGGCAAGGGCCGCTGGATCACGGGTGGATGACGCGGGACGATGGCTGACTTCAGAGCACGAAGGAATTTCGACCCTAGCGGTGTCGTCGCATCTGCCTAGTTCACTTTTGGCTTGAGACTTCCGTCGCAAACCCGTTTCATTTTCAGCGCGGAGCGCCTATACCCAGGGCCTATCCCGCCCGGTCGCAAGGCCGGGCGCCGCTGTTTCTGGAAAAGACCTTGATGACCGACATTCTGATGCCCAAAGCCACCGCCGTGTGGTTGGTGGATAATTCCTCCATGACCTTCGAGCAGATCGCCGATTTCTGCGGCCTGCATCCCTTGGAAGTGAAGGGTATTGCCGACGGCGAGGTCGCCCGTGATATCCGCGGCGCCGACCCGATCTCCAATGGTCAGTTGACGCGCGAGGAATTGGACGCCGCGCAAGCCAACCCCGGTTATCGCATGAAGGCTCAGAAGAGCCGTCACGCCGAATTGTTGAAGCCGATGAAGAAGGCGCCGAAATATACCCCGGTGTCGCGTCGTCAAGACCGCCCGGACGCTATCGCCTGGTTCGTGCGCAATCACCCGGAAATTACCGACGCGCAAATTTCAAAGACTTTGGGGACCACCAAATCGACCATCGATCAGGTGCGCAATCGCACGCACTGGAACGCGGTCAACGTCAAACCGGTCGATCCGGTGTCACTGGGCCTAATCGGTCAGCTCGAATTGGACGCGCTGGTAAAAAAGGCGTCGGACAAGAAGGCCAAGGACGACGCGCGAAAAGGCCTCGCCGAGCCGGACGGAGCCGCTCTGCGTCCCGCCGGCGAAAGCGACGCTGAGTCGACGAATATGAGTCACGCCGCGGAAGACTAATCGGCGAGCGACGCGGGCTCGAAACGTCAAATTGACGCTTCAGTGCGGCTTGGTGAGGCCTTCCAGCTGCTCTTTGAGCCGCAACTTTTGTCGCTTCAGCTCTTTCAGGCGCAGCGCGTCCGCAGCGGGTCGGCTGATCTCATCCTCGATGGCGCGTTCCAGCGACTGATGACGTACGCCGAGTTCGCGAATTCGAGCTTCGATAGCCATGATGGCAGACTCCTGTTTGTGGACGAAGATCGTCAGTGAACACCCCTGACGCGGTTCTGTCAGATCACATATAGTTGCTTACGATGGTATTTGGCGGGAATGCCCCAAAAGGCGGCGCGGGACACGGATGAGACGAGAATGACGGACAGCAAACGATTGGTCGTCGGTATTTCCGGCGCCTCGGGCGTGGTCTACGGCGTGCGGCTATTGGAGGCCTGCCGCGAATTGGGTGTCGAGACCCATTTGGTCGTCAGCCGTGCCGCGCTTCTCACGCTGGCGCAGGAGACCGAGCTCACCCCGGCTCAATTGTCGGCCAAGGCCAGCGTGAACTATCGCGTCGGCGATGTCGGCGCCGCGGTGGCTTCGGGGTCATTTCCTACCCTCGGCATGGTGGTTGCGCCCTGTTCGGTACGGACCATGAGCGAAATCGCCTCGGGGGTGACGTCGTCCTTACTGACCCGCGCTGCCGACGTCACGTTGAAGGAGCGTCGGCCTTTGGTGCTCATGGTGCGTGAAACTCCACTGCATCTCGGACATTTGCGCACCATGACGGCCTTGGCGGAAATGGGGGCGATTATCGCCCCGCCGTTGCCTGCGTTCTATGCCAAGCCGGTCGATCTGGCGGATATGGTGGACCAATCGGTAGGGCGGACGCTGGACTTGCTCGGGTTGGCGTGGAATCGTGTTCGGCGATGGGGCGAGACACTGCACAGCGAAACAGCCACGGCGCTTTGACGCTCTGGAGCTACGCCGAATCGGTTTGGCGGCGGCCGCAAGTCGAAGCCGCGTGCCTAGCCCTGCAAGAGACGTATGGACAGTCCCCGCCGCTGTTGCTTTGGCGCTTATGGGCGGTGTCGGAGGGGCGCTCGCTTGATGTCCCGACGATTGAAAATGCGGTCGCGGCGGCGCGGCGATGGGAGTCGAATGTTGTCCGACCCCTGCGGGACATCCGTCACCGCTTGAAGGGCGACCTACCGATCGTTTCGCGAAGCGCCCGCGTCAAATTTGCCGATTCTTTGCGCGCCGCCGAGCTGGATGCCGAGCATCTCTTGCTGGACGCGTTGGAGGCGCTTGCCTCGGAAGGAATGGGCCGCGGCGCCGATGGTCTATCGGCGCTTCTCGAGTTGGCGGCGATCTGGGGCGCCGCGGCGCCTATCGCGGCCCTGCGACGTTTGTTAACCGCAGTCGAATAGTCGTCATACGCCGTGCGGCGGACGCTGGCCCGGCGTGAAAGCCAGTTCAGCATAGACTTAGTTGCGGGAAAAAGCGCCATGAACGACGACGAACTCGAAGGTGACGACAGGTTGGAACTACGGGAGGCGCTGGCGCATTTGCGTCAATCCCATCAAGACCTTGATGCCGCCGTCGCCGCTCTGGAGACGACGCCAAACCCCGATCAATTGCGGACCGCTCGCCTGAAGAAACAGAAATTGATCCTCCGCGATCAGATCGCCAAACTTGAAAATCGCCTGACGCCGGACCTTATCGCCTAGGGCTTTTCGCCGTTGCCCCGACGCAAGATTGGGCGGATCGCCCCGGCGCCGCTTGCCCCCGCCGCTCGGTTCGCCCATATCGCCGCCATGGATCGAAACACGTTGAATGAAATCGTCATCGCCGCCCAGGCCGCCGGAGCGGATGCGGCCGAAGCGGCCTACGCCGAGCGGGCGGCCTTGTCGGTCACGGTCCGGATGGGGGCGTTGGAAGAGGTCGAACGCGAGGAATCGCGCGAACTGGGCCTGCGGGTTTTGATAGGACGGCGGCAAGCCTCGGTCTCCGGCTCCGACATCTCCGTGCAAGGCCGCGCCAAGTTGATCGAACGGGTGGTGGCGATGGCGCGTTTGGCGGTTGAGGATCCCTACGTCGGGTTGGCCCCGCGCGAGCGTCTGGCGCGTGGCGACCATGCCGATTTGGCGCTGTTTGATCCCACCGAACCAAGTCCCGATCGCCTTGAAGACGAAGCGCGCCAAGCTGAAGACGCCGCGCGGGCGGTGGCCGGGGTGACGGTGTCCAATGGCGCATCCGCCAGTTGGTCGAACTCGACGTGGCGTCTGGCCACCAGCGACGATTTTTTCGGCGACCATCGCGGCAGCGCCTTTTCAGTGTCAGCCGGCGCCATCGCCGGTGAGGGCGCCGAGATGGAGCAAGGCTACGACGGGCGCACCACGCGTTGGCGGGCCGACCTGCCGGATGCAATCAATATCGGGGCGGAGGCCGGGCGTCGCGCGGTGGCCGCCTTGCACCCGCGCAAGCTCGATTCGATGACCGCCTCGGTGGTTTTCGAGAACCGTTTGGCCGCGTCCTTGCTCGGTCCTCTGATTGGCGCCATCGCCGGTCCGGCCGTCGCGCGGGGCGTGTCGTTTTTGAAGGATCGCCTGGGTCAATCGGTGTTCGCCAAGGGCGTTACGGTGCTGGACGATCCGCATCGCCCGCGCGGTCTGGGCTCCTCACCGTTTGACGACGAGGGGGTCGTTAATCAGGCGATGAAACTCATCGACGACGGCGTGCTCACCACTTGGCTGCTCAATACCGGGTCCGCCCGGCAGTTGGGTTTGGCGACGACCGGGCATGCCTCGCGCGGCTTGGCGGGGCCCCCGGGCGTTTCGCCCAGCAATCTGACGCTGCGGCCTGGCGCGCTGGATCAAGCGGCCTTGATGCGACAGGCCGGGCGTGGCGTGCTGGTCACCTCCATGTTCGGCCCCTCGCTAAACTCCAACACCGGCGATTGGTCGGTGGGTTGCTCGGGACATTGGTTCGAAGGCGGGGAAATCGCCTATCCGGTGACCGAAATTACCGTCGCGGGCAATCTGCACGACATTTACGGGCGCCTGATTCCCGGTTCCGATTTAGAGGTTCACGGCTCGGCCGATGCGCCCTCGATCCTGGTCGAGGATCTGGCCATAGCCGGCAAATAGGTAAGGGATCGCCTTATGCCCTCTCAACAACTGCTTCACCTCCTGATCGGCGGCGAACTCAAAGACGTTACCGGCGTCGAGTTTCGCGATTTGTCCAAGATCGATCTGGTCGGCGCCTATTCCGGCTATGACGAGGCCTATCGCGCTTGGCAGGCTAAGGCGCAAGCCACGGTGGACAATGCGCACATGCGTTATTTCATCATCCACGCGCACCGGCTGTTAGACCCGGCCGCGCCCGGCTCTACTCACGCTTGATCAGGCGTTCGGTCAGCCAAGTTCCCCACCATTTGGCCCGAAATTCGGCCTTTATGGCGGCGGGATCGTAGGCGGGGGCCCGCACCCACTGCTCCAGCGACAATCCCGCCGGTTCTCCCTCGACAAGATAGCGATCGACCCAAAAATCGAGCACGCCAGTCAGTCCCGCGCGGACGTGCAGGTATTTCAGCGATAGCTGCGACGCCGCCTGCGCTACGCTCTCACCTTGCCGAAAATGCTTGTAGAGTACGGCCATCAACCCCGCCCGATCGGCCCCCGATTTGCAATGCATGAGCGCCGGGTATCGCAGAGTCTCGAACAGGGCCTTCGCGCCTAGTACCTGCTCGCGCGTCGGCACGTCGCGTGACGCCACCACGAAATCCACCAAGTCCAGCCCGAAACGCGCGCACGCGTCCACCTCCAAGGCACGGAAACTGGTCGCCTTGCCACCGCGCAGGTTGATCACCGTCTTGATACCGCGATCGGCCCAGGTCTTCAGCTGAAACGGCCAGGGCTGATTGGTGCGCACCAATTCGCCCGAAATCCAATGCACGTTGGAAAATCCTAACCGCAGATAGGCGTGATCGGTCCACAAATAGTCCAAGACGGCGCGACGCCGACCCAGCGGCGTGGTCAGATCAAATTGGGGCAAGGCGAGGCGTCATCCAGGCTTTGAAAACAAGGCGTCGGCGGCCGCGCGTCCGGCTTGTTTTTTGGCGATCTGAGCGCGGGCGCGGTCGATCTCCGCTTGCAGACCGTCGATGCGCTCGCCCAACTCCTCGACGCCGTAAAGATCAAGGTCTTCACGCGCCAGATCGATCAGGCTCTGACCGCGTTGTCGCCGCGCATCCGCCGGTTCTTCGATCATAGCCGCTTCTCCCTTGGCGCGATTGAGGTTCAGGCGCTATCTGGCCCGGTGCGCCACAGCGCGCAAGATCAAGGAGCCCACCATGTCCGACGCCGCCATGACCGCCATCGCCATCGACGGCGGCAAGGGATCCGCCGACGCTCTTCACGCCGTCGAGGTCGCCAGACCCGCCGCGAGCGACGGCCAGATCCTGATCGCGGTCAAGGCCGCGGGGGTCAACCGCCCCGACCTGCTGCAGCGGATGGGGTTTTATCCCGCGCCGCCGGGAGCGTCCGATATCCTCGGCCTGGAAGTCGCCGGCGAGGTGGTTCGTCCGGCTGGACGTTGGAAGGCGGGCGATCGGGTGTGCGCCCTGCTGGGCGGCGGCGGTTACGCCCAATACGCGGTCTGCGACGCGCGTCATGCCCTGCCGATCCCGGTGGGCATGAGCTTTATCGACGCCGCCTCGCTCCCCGAAACCCTCTTCACGGTATACGCCAACGTATTTGAGCACGGCGGCCTCAAGGCCGGCCAGACTCTGCTGGTGCACGGCGCCACCTCCGGTATCGGCGTCGCGGCGATCCAGATGGCCAAGGCCGCCGGCGCGAAGGTTATCGCCACGGCGCGCGGGGCGGACAAGGCGGCGCAGGCCATAACGCTGGGCGCGGATTTGGCGATCGACGCGTCGAGCGAAGACTTTGAAGCGGTCGCCAAGGCGCAAGGCGGCGTCGACGTGATCCTCGACATGGTGGCGGGGCCGTATTTTGCGAAAAATCTGGAGGCCCTGAACACGGGCGGACGCTTGGTTCATATCGCCGCGCAAGGCGGCGGAACGGTCGAACTGCCGATCATGAAAATCATGCAAAAGCGCCTGATCATCACCGGCTCGACCTTACGCCCCCGCTCGGCTGACGAAAAAGCGCGACTGGCGGCCGAGATCGAGCGCCGGGTATGGCCGTGGGTTGCGGCGGGCGCGATCAAACCCGTGGTGGATCGCACCTTCCCCCTCGGCGACGCCGGCGCGGCGCACGCGTATCTGGAAGCCGGCGGGCATTTGGGCAAGGTAGTGCTGACCGTTTAGCGAGCGGGCTGCTCTAGCTATCGGTAAGGCTTAAATGTCGCCATCAATCCTGTTTGTGCGCGACTGGCGACACCGCGAGCGGCGGGCGATGGTCGGGCGTCTACGCCTGCGTGGGCCGGACGGAAGCGACGGCGCACCGACAGGGGATTAGTTCGCTGTCATCGCGTCCGAAGCCGGCTGAATTCCTTAACGCCTGCCGCCGCTTTCGGTGTCGAGGCCGCGCAGGTATTGCACCACGGCTTCGCGTTGCTTGGCGCCGGCGACGTAGAAAGGATGGGGCGAAGCGGCGCCGCGGCGCGGATCGAGCAGATCGCTAAGGCTCTTTATCGAACCATCATGCAGAAACTTCGGTTTGGCCGCCAGATCGAGTAGCATCGGAATGGCATTGCCGCGATGGCCGCCGCCCGGGCTGGCGTCGACCACGATCATCTTGTCGTCGAATGTGCCAGGCGCGTTTTGGATCGGATCGAGGGGCGGATCGCGCGTGGCCAGCACGGTCGGGTGATAACCGGGCCAAATTCGGTTCATCGCCACAAGGTTCGGATTGACCGGCCGGCTTTGGTCGGGATTGTGGCAAGATGCGCAGTCGGCGGCGAAAATCGCGCCGCCGCGCGCCGCGACCGCCGCGTCGACCTGGGCGCCGCGCGGCGCGGGCAGGGATTCGAGGTAAGCGCGAAGATCGGCCAATTTCTGCTCGTCGACCCGTCGGCCGACTAAGCTGGCCGGATCACCGATCTTGTACCCGCTCGCGGCAACCGCGAACGGGTAGCCGACGACGTGCGTGGTCCGCAGGATTAGCGCGTAGTCGTCCGACAGTTGAGCGCCGGCCTTGCCGCCGACGGCGGTGAGAAACTTTCGACCAGACGGCGTCGCCAGCGAAGTCGGATCGAACGCGACCGTGTAGACGCCGTTAGAAAAGCCTTCGAGGCCCGGTTGCTCGCCGGCGCTGCCGAACGGGGCGGCCAGATCCTGTCGGAACAGCGGCGTGGTCACCACCGGATTGCCGTTGCCGTCGGGCGTATCGTCGAACATGCCGACCGGATAGTAGTTCGGGTTACTTAGATAAGCCCTCGCGTCCGCTTCGCTCGAGCGGGCGGTGAGACCTTGCGGCGCGCGCCCGATGGTCTTACCTCCGAGGCTGGTTTGCAAGAACGGGAAGAAGGCCAGCGGGTTGTCCGCGGCGGCGAGGATCTTGCCGAAGTTCAGATTAAGGTTCGATCGACCGTCTTGACGATGACCGATCGTTCCGCCGCCGGGCAGGTTGAACACCGAGGCGTCGGTGGTGGTGTGGCACAGGGCGCAGGTCGCGCCGACTTTGCCGCCGACCGGCACGAAGCCCGGAATGGCGTTGGCCGCGATCAACTTCGTCGTCGTGGCCGGATCGTTGAGCAACGGCGCGTTTCGGGGCGACAGATCGGTCTTCAGTTCCGCCGCCAGCGCGGCTTTCAAATCGTCGGGAACCGCATCGATATCGACCACCAAACCGAGCTTCAAGGCGTCGAGCGGCGTGACCTTCGCCGCCGCGATTCCCTGTGGAAGACGCATGGCGTCGGTCCAAAAGCGTTCGTTGCCGAAGGTTTCGAAGCGAAACACATCTCGTCCGGCTTGCGGTCGCCCGGTCAATCGAGGATGCGGCGGCGCGATTTTTTCGCCCTGCGCGTTCATCGCCGGTGTGGCCCCGACCACCAACGTGGCCGCTAAGCATAGCGCCCAGAGCGACGCTCCACCGTGCATATTGAAACGGAACTTGGCCATGACGTCACCGCTCTTTTTGGTCAGCACTCGCGTCGTCCGCCAACTGACCGTTATTGCAACACCGGGCGATGGGTTTTGTTCCCAATACGGCAAAATAGTGGACACCCTCCTTGCGCCACACTGCGCAACGCCTAGCCCGCCATGGTCGATGGAAAATCGAAAGCGTAAATTGCACGGCCGAAAACCGCGCGCGTCGTCGGCCGCTGACCGCTAATTTGGCGAGG
>JANXWN010000292.1 GCA_025351125.1 Caulobacteraceae bacterium
TGATCACGCACATCCTGCCGTTGGAGGATATCAACAAGGGGTTCGCCCTGATGCACGCGGGCGAGAGCATCAGGTCGGTAGTGGTGTTCTAGGGCGCTTGCCCGCATGCGCCTCAGGGACTATCTAGAAATCCGATCTAGAAAGGTGTCCCCATGGCCCTGAGCATCAAAACGCAGGAAGCCGACTTATTGGCGCGGGAGTTGTCGCGCCTGACGGGCGAGACGATGACGAACGCCATTACGGTGGCGCTACGCGAGCGGCTGGAACGGCAACGGTCCGCACAGGCGCCGGAGGAAGACCTTCAGGCTTGGGCCAAGGCTTTCGCCGACCGTCTCCGTCCCCACTATCGGTCTCACCCCGTGAGGGAGGCGGAATGGGATTGGGCCAGCGGGGACGAGACGTGATCGTCGTCGATTCCTCCGCGGTCGTGGCGATTTTGTTCGGAGAAACCGGGGCCGAACCGCTTGTCAAACGATTGGCCCGAGCGCCGCGCGCGGAGCGGTGGATGTCGGTCGGGAACTATGTCGAAGCCGCCACGGTTCTGGCGGGGCGTCGCGACGACCCTGCCGGTGCGGTCGTCGATCTCGACGCCTTCGTCGAAGGCGCGGGACTGACGCTCGTCGCCGTGGACGAAGCGCAAGCGCGCCTCGCCGTCGACGCGCGCGTTCGCTTCGGCAAGGGATTCCGCAGTCCGGCCAAGCTCAACTACGGCGATTGTTTCGCCTATGCGCTGGCGAAAACGAAGGGCGCGCCTCTGCTCTTTGTCGGAGCCGATTTTGCCGACACGGATTTGGCATCGGCAATGGCGTAGGTCTACGGTCACAAACGGCGATCGGCAGAGGCGAGGTCTTCGGGCGTGTTGATATTGTCGAACGGTCGCGGATCGACAAAGAGCACAGGCGCCGCGCCGAGTTCCCCCAGCCAGCGATGCACGGCCGGGTGTTCGCCGCGCGCGAGGCTGGCATCGAGGTGGTCAGCGACGTCCAGCCGCCATGCCGCGCACAAGCCTTGGACGCGACCGTCAGCGATGGCATAGGCCGCTGCGGGCCCGCCGTCTTTCAGGCGCTCTATAAGTCGGCCCAGCTGCTCCACGCCGACCAACGGCGTATCGCACGGCAGGGTGACGAGGGTCTCGCAGCCTTGCGTGGTCGCCCACTCTAGCCCCGCGGCGACGCCCGCCAGCGGGCCGGCGGGATGGGCGGGGTCGTCGAACACCAGGGAAAAACCGGCGGACCGTGCGAGGGTCTCGCTTTGACTGCCTCGCCGCGCGTTGATCGCCACGACGTCGCACACGCCGTCCAGAGCTTGGGCGCACCACAGCATCAGCGGTTTTGCTTGCAGCAGGGCCACCGCTTTTTCGCCGCCGAATCGCGTTGAGCGTCCCCCGGCGAGGACTAACCCGGCGCTCCGGGGATTCATCGTCGCGCCCACGTGTTCCCGCATGGCTCAAACCGGCCTAGTGTCTGTATCATGGTTCAGTCCTATTCCGCGCAGACTTGGCGTGTCGATACCGGTGAGACAAGCGAAATTGCCCGTGAGGTTGCGGTCGAGGCAGCGATCGGGATTTCATATGACAGCCGCCCCTATGTCGTGGTGATGGGGACGCCGGCGGATATCGAGGACTTGGCAATCGGTTTCACCGTTACCGAACGCATTGCCGCGGCGGTCGACATCGACCGTGTGACGGTATCGAAAACGCCCGAGGGATGGCTGGCCGACGTCTTGCTTTCGCCGAGGGCCGGCGCGGCGATGGACGTGGCGCGACGCCGCACGCAGGAGGCGCGCTCGAGTTGTGGGCTGTGCGGCGTGGAGCGTTTGCGCGACGCGGTGCGACCGATGCGACCCGTCGGTGCCGGACCGACGATAACCCGTGCGGCAATCCAATCAGCGCTCGCGTCGCTGGAGACCGGGCAATCCCTCGGCATACGCACCCGCGCCACCCACGCCGCCGCGTGGGCCGACGTCTTGGGCGAGGTCAAGCTCGTTCGTGAGGATATCGGACGCCATAACGCCGTCGATAAATTGGTCGGGGCGGCGGCGCGGGCGGGCCTCGACCCCGCGAAAGCTTTTATCGTCGTCACCAGCCGCTGTTCCTATGAGATGGTCGAAAAGACGGCGGCGGCGGGCGTGGCGATTTTGGTGGCCATCTCCGCGCCTACGGCCCTGGCTATCGATCAGGCGACGGCGGCGGGGATGACATTGGTCGCCTTGGCGCGCGCGGACGGGCACGCGATTTTTGCCCGGCCCGAACGGGTCGCGCCGGCATGACCGCTGCCATCCCGCGCCACGTCCAGTCGCGTCCTGGTCGCTGGCTGGTGGGTGCTTTGGTGTATGTGCGGGGGCGGATTCGGGCCAGCGAACTGTGGCTGATTTTGATTGCCGCCGGGGTCGGCGCCGTCGCCGGCCTGGCCACGCTGACAATCAGCGTCTCGGCGCGGCATATCCAAATCGCTCTTTACGGTCTTTCGCATAGCCAACGTCTGTCTTCGATTGAGGACCTCAACCCGTGGTTGCTGACGGCGCTACCCGTCGGCGGTCTTATTTTGGGGGTCATGACGCGGCTGTGGAACCGGCGGCGCCCCCGCCCCATCGTCGACCCGGTCGAAGCCAACGCGCTGCGCGGCGGCAGGATGAGCTTGCGCGATAGTCTGTTTTTGGGCGTGCAGAGCGTCATATCCAACGGTTTTGGCGCCTCGGTGGGCTTGGAGGCCGCCTATGCCCAGCTCGGCGCCTGCGCCGCGTCGATGACCGGCGGACTGCTAAATTTGCGTCGCAACGATCTGCGCACCTTCGTCGGCGCGGGCGCGGGGGCCGGGATAGCCGCCGCCTTCGGCGCTCCCTTGACGGGCGCCTTCTACGCCTTTGAGATCATTATCGGGTCTTACGCCGTGGCCAACATCGCCCCGGTCGTCGCCGCGGCGCTGGCCGGAGCGCTGGTGGCCCGCGTGTTCGACATTGACGCCATGGTCATTCACACCGCGGTGACCGACACCCTCACGCTGACGCACTATCTGATTTACGCCGTTCTCGGGATCGTCTGCGCTCTGTTTGGCATTGGCGTGATGCGGATGGTGGCGCTGACGGAAAAAGCCGTCTCGCGCCTGCCGCTACCGACCTGGGCGCGTCCGGCGGTCGGCGGCGTCATGCTGGCCGTGATCGCCTGGAAGGCGCCGCAGACCCTGTCGGCGGGTCATGGCGCCATGCGTATGGATTTTGGCTTGGAACTGGCCGCCGGGACCCTCGCCCTGCTGGTGCTCAGCAAGGCGGCCGCGTCGGTCGTGGCTTTGGGCTTCGGCTTTCGCGGCGGGCTGTTTTTCGCATCGCTCTATCTGGGATCTCTGGTCGGGCGGTTGTTCATTCTCAGCCTGTACGCCGCGGGTTGGGATACCGGCATCGATCCGATGGCCGGTGCGCTGGTCGGCATGGGGGCCATGGCGGTGGCGATCATCGGCGGACCTTTCACCATGACGTTTCTGGTGTTGGAGACCACCGGCGATTTCGCTTTAACCGCCGCGACTCTGACCGCCTCGATTATCGCCAGCGTGTTGGTGCGCGAAGTCTTCGGCTATTCGTTCTCGACGTGGCGTTTACACTTGCGCGGCGAAACCATCCGCAGCGCGCACGATGTCGGTTGGCTGCGCACCTTGACGGCCGGGCGAATGATGCGCACCGGCGCGGCGACCTGCCGATCCGACGCCGCGATCGAGGATTTCCGCAGCCGATTTCCGCTCGGTTCGACCCGCCGCGTCGTCGCCTTGGACGTGGAGGGCCGCTACGCCGGGATCATTGCCGTGGCGGATGTCTACGCAGACTCCGATATCACCGGGGCCGTCACCCCGTTTGTGGTCAACGCCTCAAATCGGCTGACCCCGGAGATGACGGTCAAAGACATTATGGGCGAGTTCGACCGCACCGAGAGCGATGAACTGGCCGTGGTCGATCACGAAGGCGTGCCGTCCACGCTTGCAATCCGCCTTCCTGCACCCAGGGCGGCAT
>JANXWN010000302.1 GCA_025351125.1 Caulobacteraceae bacterium
CCCTTCGCCAATATCGGCGGGCCGCCGCAATTCGCCGGCCACCGCGGAGAGCCCACGCGGCTGACTGTCGGAGCGCGAAATGTTATTCGCGAGCAAGTTACCATGCATTGCGGCTCGGCCGCCGGCCGCGGCGTTACCACGATCGGGTCAGACGGGCTGTACATGGTCGGTGTCCATGTCGGTCACGACTGCATTGTCGGCGATCACGTGGTGATGGCCAATAACGCCACGCTGGGCGGCCACGTGGTCGTAGAAGACCACGTGATCATGGGAGGTTTATCAGCCGCCCACCAGTACATCCGAGTTGGTCGGCACGCCTTTGTCGGCGGTATGGCCGGCGTCAACCACGATGTGATTCCGTTCGGCAATGTGTGGGGCAACCACGCCCATCTTGAAGGCTTGAACCTTGTCGGTCTGAAGCGGCGCGGATTTTCGCGCGACGCGATCAACACCTTGCGTGCCGCCTATCGCATGTTGTTTGCTGAAGAAGGAACGTTTCAGGAGCGGTTGGATGACACCGCGGAGGTATACGCGGCGTCGATCGAGGTGATGGAGATCGTAAATTTCATCCGGGCCGATTCCAGCCGCCCGCTGACCACTCCAAAGCGGGACGTCTAGCGCGCGATGCGTAAACTAGGCTTGATCGCCGCGGGGGGCGACCTGCCAGTCAGTTTGGCGGATCATTGCCGCGGGATCGATCGGCCGGTGTTCGTACTTCGGCTTATCGGATTTGCGTCGCCGCATTTGCAAGCGTTCGATGGCGTCGACCTAGGCGTAGCGCAATTGGGCGCGGGGATTCGCGCCCTGCGCGAGGCGGATTGCATTTCCGTTTGCTTTGCCGGCCGCCTTGATCGCCCCAATTTGGCGGACCTTAAGCCGGACGCCCGGGGGTTGGCGGCCCTGCCCGGTGCGATACGCGCGGCGCGGGGAGGCGACGATGCCTTGTTGACGTTCCTGTTGCGCCAATTCGAATCCGAAGGTTTCTTGGTGGAGGGGGCCCATGAGGTGCGCGGTGATCTTCTCTTGCCCGCCGGCGCGCTCGGTCGCCACGCGCCCACGTCGGAACACGACCACGATATCGTTCTGGCGTTGGGAGCCGCGCGCGCCATCGGGCGATTGGACGCCGGGCAGGCGGCCGTATCATGTTCGGGCTTGATCCTGGCGTTGGAGGCCCAAGAAGGCACCGACGCCATGCTGAAGCGCGTTGCTGCCTTGCCCCTGGCGATCAGGGGCTCGGCGCCGGCGCGGCGCGGCGTTTTGGCCAAGGTGTGCAAGCCTGACCAAGAATTGCGCATCGACATGCCGACAATCGGGCCACGGACAGTCCGCTTGGCGGCCGCCGCCGGTCTAGCGGGGATTGTCGGTAAGCCGGGCCAACTCTTGATCGTCAGGCGTGGGGAGGTCATCGCTTTGGCCGACTCGCTGGGGCTGTTCATCATCGCCGCGTCGGCCGAGCTTTGAAACCGGTCTGCCTGATGCTGGTCGCGGTGGAAGCCTCTGGCGATTTGCTCGGCGCGAACCTGATGACCGCCTTGCGCGAGAGGCTTGGCGAAAGCGTGCGCTTTGTCGGGGTAGGCGGCCCGCGCATGTCAGCCCTGGGCCTCGACTCGCCGTTTGATCCGGCGGACTTGGCGGTTCTGGGCGTGTTTAACGCATTGGCGATTTACCCTCGCCTACGTCGCCGGGTGCGAGAAACCGCGGCGTTGGCCGTACGCGAAAAGCCCGACGCCGCTATCTTGATCGACGCTTGGGGATTTTGCCTACGGGTGGCGCGTGCACTGCGCCGGAGCGATGCGAGCATCACGCTCATAAAATACGTGGCGCCGCAGGTCTGGGCGACCCGGCCAGGTCGAGCGCGCGTGCTGGCCCGCGCCGTCGATCATGCGCTGACGATCCATACCTTCGATGCCCCGTATTTTGAGGCGGAAGGTTTACCGGCGACGTTTGTCGGCAACCCGGCTATTGGCGCCAATCAAGGCAATGTTGATCCGGCGCGATTTAGGCGCGACATCGGGGTCAGTGCGCACACGCCGATTTTGTTGGTTCTGCCGGGAAGTCGTCGCGGCGAAATCGCGCGCCTGATGCCGCCCTTCAAGCAGGCGGTCTTGCGCCTCATGGCCGATAGACCCCAGCTCAAGATTGTCGTCGCCGCAGCCGACCCCGTCGCCGCCGACGTCAAATCCAGGCTCGAAACTTGGCCGTCGGGGATCACCGTGATTGAAGGGGACGCCGCCCGCGACGACGCCATGCGAGCGGCGAGCGTCGCCTTGGCGTGTAGTGGTACGGTGACAACCGAGCTGGCCCGCGCGCAATGTCCGATGGTCGTGGCTTATCGGCTTGACAGCTTGACCGCCGTCGTGGCCCGACGTCTGATCCGCACACCCTATATCACCCTCATCAACATTGCCGCCCGGGGCTTCGTTGCGCCAGAATTTGTCCAAGAGGCGTGCACCGGCGAGGCGTTGGCAGCTGCCGTCGGCGAGCGCCTGGACGATCCAGCCTTACGAGCCCGGCAGATTGTCGCTCAGAGCGCGGCCCTACAAACAATGCGCGGCGGCGTCGCCGATCCGTCGGCGGCCGCGGCCGAGGCGGTGCTGGCCATCTTACGCCTCCGGGAACCCGTCCCTCGGGACTATCAGTCATCAACGACCAAATACTCGCCGCAAGCGGGCGCCCATGAGCAGCATTAAAATACCGCCCAAACCAACAAGGGCGGCGTGCAGGCTCCAAAACTGAAGCGGCGACAGGCTTTCATACAATCCGCCGAGGCGGCCGCTAATGACGCTGCCCAGAAATACGGCGACCGAATTGCAGCCGATCAGGGTGGCGTTCACCGAGGAAGGTCCCATCCGTGAATAAAGCGCGCTGACAGTCGGCGCGAAGAATAACCAGCCCGCATTCGAGGTGACGTGAAATATGATCGCCCACGGCAGCGGCGTACGCCCGTGCGCGTCGGTTACCGCGCCGGCGGCGGCGAGGCAGAACGTCGCCGCCGAAAAGATGAAACAACCGATCGC
>JANXWN010000327.1 GCA_025351125.1 Caulobacteraceae bacterium
CTAATCGGTCAGGGCGCCCCAGCCCGACGACCTATGCCGACGCCATGGCCGAAACCGGCGTCTTTGCCGCCGCAAGCTTGGACGGCGGCAGGTGCCCTATAGGCCTTGAATCGACCGTCGTATCCCTGCTTGACGGCCCACCACGTCTGCTCCGCCCCGGCGCGATCACGCGCGGAATGATCGAGGTGGTGATCGGACCGTTGTTAGAGGCCGAAGCCGATGCCAAACGGTCCCCCGGGCGTTTGGCGCGACACTACGCGCCGCAAGCGCCGGTTCGGCTGGACGTCGGGACTCCCGCACCGGGCGAGGCGTTTTTAGCCTTCGGGCCGGCGGAACCCGGACGAGCGACGTTTAATCTCAGCGCGGGCGGTGATCTCGCTGAAGCTGCGGCCAATCTGTTCACCTATCTTCGGCTGGCTGATGCGCTCGGTCCGACAGCGATCGCGGTCGCCGCCATACCCGACGAGGGCCTGGGCGAGGCGATCAACGATCGGCTGCGCCGGGCAGCGGGTTTTGTCGGCTAACCCAACCATGGTCTGCAATCGCGCGAGCGGCTAGTCTGCGGCCATGACGGGTGAAATCACGCCGGCGTTTTTGGATCGCTTGAAAGTTGTGCTCGGCGATGCCGGTTGGAGCGTCGATCCCGCGCGCCTCCAACCTAAACTGATCGAGTGGCGCCGTCGTTGGACCGGAACGACCCCATTTTTGGCTCTGCCAAAATCGGCGGCCGAGGTGGCCGCGGTGGTTCGTCTCTGCGCCCAAGCCGGTGTTCCAATCACGCCGCAGGGCGGCAATACCGGTCTCGTCGGCGGCCAAATTCCGCAAGGGGAAATACTGCTGTCAACCGAGCGTCTACGCGCCATACGCGATCTGGACGGCCTTGATGACGTGATGGTGGTCGAGGCCGGCGCCACCCTCGCCGCGACGCACGAGGCTGCTTTGGCGGCCGGACGAAGATTTCCCTTAAATCTGGCGTCCGAGGGATCGGCGACGATCGGTGGCTTGATCTCGACCAACGCGGGCGGGACGGCGGTTCTTCGATACGGAAACATGCGCGATTTAGTGCTGGGCTTGGAGGTTGTTTTGCCCAACGGCGATCTCTGGAACGGCCTCAAACGCCTTCGCAAAGACAATACCGGCTATGACCTTAAACAGCTCATCATCGGGGCCGAAGGCACGCTGGGGGTCGTGACGGCCGCAGCCTTGAAACTGTATCCGACCCTCGCCTCCCGCGCGGTGGCGTTTGTCGGCGTCGCATCGCCGCGAGAAGCCGCCGAGCTGCTGATCCTGGCCAAAGCCGTCGCCGGTGGCGAGTTGGAGGCCTTCGAACTCATCGCCCGTCTCGGCGTCGCTCTCGCGGTTCGTCACCTGCCGGGACTGCGCGAGCCCTTGGAAAGCCTGCCGCCTTGGTATGTGTTGATTGAGATCGCCAATTCCCGCCCAAGATCGGCCGACGCTGTGTTGGAGGGATTGCTCGCTCGGGCTTTAGAAAACGACATCATACTCGACGGCGTCCTGGCGCAAAACGACACTCAAGGCCGCGCTTTCTGGGCCATACGCGAGGGACAGTCGGCCGCGCAGCTACCGGAAGGGCCGGCGTGGAAGCACGATATATCCGTGCCATTGTCCCGCGTTCCTGACTTCATCGCCCAGGCGTCGCGAGATTTACAAGTCCGCTTTCCGGGCGTCCGAATCGACGCCTTCGGCCACATGGGTGACGGAAACATTCACTTTGACGTTTTGGCGCCCATCGGGGGTGATCTGGACCGCCATTCAGCCGCGCGCGACGACGGCGCGCGGCTGGTGCACGATTTGGTCACCGCCATGCAGGGATCGATCAGCGCGGAGCACGGCCTGGGCATCATGAAGACCGACGAAGCCGAATCGCTCAAGAGCCCTATCGAAATCGCTGCGCTACGGGCGATCCGCGCATCTTTGGATCCCCACCGGGTCATGAATCCTCGGGTTTTGTTTTAGCGCCCGCGGAAACCGCGGGTGAGCGCGCCCGGGCTGACCAGCCAAAACGGCAGCCAAAAAGGCTCTTCGATTGTAAATCATTGTGAAGTCTTCATCGCGTTGCTTGTACAAAACGCGCCGCGAAATCGAGCAGGTCTTTTGAATGAAGTTCAGTGACCATTGATTTTGTTGCGTTTTAAGAAATCTTTACCAGAGACAATTTGTCGCAGTTACTCCATAAAATCAATCGTTTGGCACACATCAAGCTAACTATTGACTTACAAATCTCAAAGACAACAATGAGGACATTGGGAAACGGGGCGCAAATGCGTGTCTGGCTTCCCGGTTCGTGAGGCTCATTTGGGGGCGCCGATTGACGACGACAAGGCTAATCAGGTGGAGTTTTTATCTGGTTTCATGAGGGAGGAAGCAGGCGCGAATGCGGCTGAATACGCTCTCGTACTGCTGGTGATCACAGTTTTTATCGTGACCGCTTTATCGTCTATCGCAAACGGCATCTCCAACACTGTTAATGCTGCAAGAGTGGGCATCGCGAGTTGAGTGTCAGACAGATTCCTAAACCAACTCCCCGTCGGATGTTCCGTCGGGATCGGCCTAAAACCTTTGAAAGGGGTTCACTATCATGACGAACGTTACGAAATTCCTGAACGACGAATCCGGCGCAGCCGCCGCCGAATACGCTTTGATCTTGGCGCTCATCGCGGTCGCGGTGATCGTGTCGCTGCAAGCGCTCGGCAACGGCATTTCCAATACCTTCAACGCGATCAACGCCAAACTGCCGTCGTCCTAAGTCTAACCCCCGCGTCGAGCGCAAGCTTGGCGCGGGGTCATTTTTATTTGTGCTTAAATTCGTGCGCGCCCCTGCGGCAAAAATTCGCACTTCTTAAACGTTTGAATGCGCAAATCCCTAGGTTAATCTGCCGGCTAATGTATTGATTCGGTCGTCGGAAATTCGTATTACCTCGGGGGTTGGTAGCGATGAATTTGTCCCTTCGTACGATAGCGACTCTCGTAATCGCCATCGTTCTAGGCCTGTTGGCCATCTTCGCCGTCAATCAATATGTGAATTCGTCACGGCCGCCGCCTGTGCAACAGGCTATACAGGCTCCGCCGACCGCGGGCGCCCCGGTCGTGGTCGCCGCGACCAAAATCGAGCGCGGCGTCGCGATTCAGCCGCAAAACCTGAAAATCGTAAATTATCCCTCAGGGGCGGTCCCCGAGGGCTCATTTTCGACGCTTGATCAATTAACCGGCGAGAAGGCGGGCCCGCGGGTCGCGATGCACGCGCTGGTTCCCGGCGAACCGATCTTTATTCGGTCGGTGAGCGTCGCTGGCGGCCACCTCAATCTGTCCGGCATCATCACCCCCGGAATGCAAGCGATTTCCATACGCTCCAATGAATTGGCAGGGGTCGCCGGCTTTGTCCTACCGGGCGATCACGTCGACGTGTTGTTAACCCGCGCCTTGCCCCCGATCGAAGGGAAACCGCCGGAGACTGTGACCCAGATTGTCGCGCAGGATGTACGCGTGCTCGGCGTCGACCAATCGAGCGATGACGCCGCGGATAAGCCGATGGTATCAAGAGTAGTGACGGTGGAGGTTACGTCGTCACAAGCCCAATCGATCACTTTGGGCCAGACGATCGGGACCGTATCGTTTGCTTTGAGGCACGTCAGCGATCCATTGCGAATGGCGCGACGTGGCACGGTTTCCAGCCAATTCGGCTATAATCCGACGAAGGGGCTGCCCGACGTCGTCCGAGTGTCTCGCGGCGCGTTAACGGAGGATTTCTCTCTGAGCAACCCGTTGCCAGGTCAATACTTCAGCTCGTCCGGCGGTGGGAACACCAACCCTGAGGCCTCAAGCGGAGGGACGAGAGCAAGCTCGAGAGGATCCCAGGCCGACAGTACGAGTGTGACGAAACGTACCGCCGATGGGGATACCGTGACGTTTACGACCACCAAGGGGCGCCAACGATGACAGCTTCAGTACAGGCGCCCGCGGCCGGTCGGATGAACCGCGGGAGATCACTCCGCTTCGCGAGCCTCCTAACGGGCGTCGTTATGTCCGCGGTCCTCGTCGGCTACGCCCCGACGACCCATGCGCAATCGAGCGGCGGGTCAGGAACCTCCATCCAACTTGGTCGGGGGAAATCGCAAATCATTGAGGTCGGCCCCTACGCACAAGTTTTAGTGGGTGATTCGACGATCGCTGACGTCGTTCCGACGACGGGCCATTCATTCTCCGTGTTCAGCAAAGATGTCGGCGTGACCACGGTTTCGGTGTTCGGCTCCAACAAGCGGCTGATCAACGCTTACAGCATATACGTCAATGTCGACGTTAATGACTTAAAGGCCCGCATTCACACACTATTTCCTGAGGAAAATGGCGTCGCGGTTAATGGCGCGATGGAAGATATCGTTCTGTCCGGTTCGGTGTCGAACGCATCAACCTTAAGGCAAATCATGGATCTCGCCACGGCCTACGCCCCGAAGGTCGTTAATCTGCTCGGCGTCGAAGGCACCCAACAGGTGATGCTGTCGGTCAGGTTCGTGGAAATGGAACGCACGGCGGCCAAGGGTCTGAACCTTTCCATTCAAGGTGTGCGGAATGGCAATCCCGGTTTGCTTTTTTCCGGCGGCGGCTCGGCCATCGGCGGCATTGGAACACCCGGCGCCGGAAACCTAAATAAGTTCCTCATCCCTTCGACCGCTTATGGTGCGGGCTTGGCCATCATCAACGGCGACATCGGACTGGAGTTTGACGCCTTGGAGTCGAAGGGGCTGACCAAAACTCTGGCGGAACCGACTTTGATGGCAATGTCAGGCGACACCGCCAGCTTTCTAGCGGGGGGTGAGGTGCCGGTGCCGGTCCCGCAGGTCAGCACGGCAGGATCGTCAGCGATCACGATCGAGTTTAAACAGGTTGGGATATCCCTGAAATTTAAACCGACGGTTCTTAAGGACGGATTGATCAACCTCGAGGTAAGTCCCGAGGTGTCTTCCGTCGATCCGGCCGTTGGCATCCAGACCAACGGCATCACCGTTCCCGGCTTTAAGGTCCGTCGCGCCGATACGACGGTGGAGTTGCGGGACGGCGAATCCTTCGCCATCGCCGGTTTGCTGAGCGATAATTATCAGAGCACGATCAACTCCATGCCGTTCGTCAGCGAAATACCGATCTTGGGCGCTCTGTTTCGATCGCCGTCATTTAAGAAGGATCAGAGCGAGCTGGTTATCGTCATAACCCCGCACTTGGCGAAACCCAGCCGCAGTAGACTAGCAACGCCCGTCGATCATTTCGTGCCGCCATCAGACTTTGAACTGTTTGTGTTCGGCGCCCAACACGGCTCCGCCGGATCCATCAGCCCAGAGGATCGCTCACTGATGTCGCATGATCCCACCAAAGGCGGCGTCGATGGAGCCTACGGTCATGTGGTTTATTAGGGGAAGGCTGGCGCAATGACGAAAATTCGAAAATTTCCGTATGCATCTTTTTGCATTGGCGCGATGGGGCTTGCGCTGGTCGGTTGCGCATCGGACGCCGGCAGACATAGGGCTGTCGAGGCCGCTTACGGCCAGCAATTCAACACTTTTGGCCACGCCGTGCGCCAAAATATCGTGGCGCAAATTGCCGATCCCGATCCAGCTTGGAAAAACGCTCCGCCCCCAAATGCGGACGGCAAACGCATCGGCGAACGGATGACAGTTTATACGGTGCCTTCGAATGTTCAGAACGGCCACCCCGGAGCCGTCAAAGGCAACTAAGATCAATTCGACGGGGCCGATTATATAGTGCGCTATGATGGTGCATCGTTTAAGACGGGGGTTTGAGGTGATAAAAAGGCGAACCGCGCCAGCGTCGCGCCTATTGATCGTCGACTTGATGTACTCATCCCTCCCGATGGGCCCTCAGGCCTCGCGCGACTGGATATGTATATTATGAGTTCGAAATTTCCATCGGATGCAGCCGTAGGGGACAAGGCCCGCGTCGGCTATGTTGACCAAATCATCGATACGCCGGAGATGTTGCCGCATGTCGCGGCGCTTTTTCCGGATATGGAGTTCGTCAACCTCGGGGAAACTTGGCCCGAGCAAAAAAGTGCCGGGTTCGCGGCGATCATTGTCGGGGCGACGATGGCCGATATCGACGCGGTCATAAAGCGATTGGGCCTGCAAGGCGTCTTTCCCCCCACCATTGTGGCCATAAGTGGGGCCGACGCGGCGACGACGCGACGACTGCTCAAGGCAGGCGCGGCGGACGTTTTGTCCATGCCGGTGCGGGAAGCGTCTTTGGCGCTTAGCTTGGAACGCCTGATGGCGGGCCGAAAAGCGGTTAGCGCAACGGTGGGAAAGGTTATCGGGATCATCAAGGCGGGCGGTGGCGTGGGGGCCACCGCGTTGGGCACTCAGCTTGCGCAAATCCTCGCGACGCGACGCAACGGCGTGTGTTTCGCCGATCTTGATATCCAGTTTGGTCAGGCGGCCCTCAAACTCGATATCGACGATGCGATGACGATTACCGATATATTGGGAGGCGACGGCGCGCTTGAAGAGGCGCCTCTTGCTTCCGTACTCGCGACACACGCAAGCGGTGTCAGATTGCTTGCCGCGCCGCGCGACATGACCCCGCTCGAAGCGGTCTCTCCACAGAATGTCGATGGTTTGATAAAGTCCCTGCGAAGAGAATTTAGTCTTACCCTTCTGGATCTGCCGCACGCCTGGACAGCCTGGACCAATCATACTCTGCACCAATGCGATCGCATCATTTTGGTCACCAATTTGACGGTGTCGCACATCCAATTGACGCGTCGGCAGCTTAAAACGCTGTCAACCCAGGGCGCGGACGTCATACCCACAACCTTAGTCTGCAACGCCGTCAGCGAAGACCAACGCGCCATCGTGTCATTGCCATCCGCGGAGAAGGCCATCGGGAAAAAATTCGACTTTGTTCTACCGGAAGATCGAAAGCTGATGAATGCGGCGGTCGCGCGGGGTTGCGCGCTATCGCAGATCCGAGCCGGGTCAAAGTTGGAAAAGGCTATCGAGAAGCTCGCGGACGAGATCGATCCGGACAGCGTCCCCAGCGAACCCAAACCGAAGAGGCGTTGGCTATGAGCGGTCTATGGTCGAACGTTAAGCCGACGGTGGCCCCGACGGTCCCCGCGACTTCGGGACGAGCACCCAACGCCGGAATCGAAGGCGCGACCGCGCTACGCTCGCGCCTACACGCACGCCTCCTCGAAGTCCTCAATCTGTCTCTATTAGACCGGACGCCGCGCGAGACCCTCCGACTGGAGATTCGCGGTGCGGTTATTCAACTGTTGACAGAAGAAAAACGCCTGCTCACCGCCGCGCAAACAGACCGTTTAATCGAAGATGTGCTGGATGAAATTTTGGGATTGGGTCCGTTAGAGCCCTTGCTCAAAGACGACACGGTCAACGATATTCTAATTAATACGCACGATACGGTGTATGTCGAACGCGGCGGGAAGCTAGAGATTACCGATGTCCAATTTCAGGACACGCGCCACTTAGTCCGCATCCTGAACAAAATCGTTTCGGCCGTCGGGCGTCGCGTCGACGAATCGTCGCCGATGGTGGATGCTCGTCTCGCCGATGGCTCCCGCGTCAACGCCATCATCCCGCCCTTGGCGCTCGACGGCCCGTTGGTGTCGATCCGCAAATTTTCCCGCAGCCGCATCAGTATCGAGCGCTTGATCGAATACGGCAGCATCACGGAGAATATGGCGAAGCTGCTGAGCGCTATCGTTAGAGCGCGGCGTAATGTGTTGATTTCGGGCGGTACCGGTTCGGGCAAAACCACGCTGCTCAATGCGCTCTCGAGTTTTATCCAAGAAGACGAACGAATTATCACCATCGAGGACTCGGCGGAACTGCAATTACAGCAAAGACACGTGGGTCGCCTGGAAACGCGGCCGCCCAATATCGAAGGCACCGGGGAAATTGCCCAGCGCGAATTGCTGAAGAACGCGCTGCGGATGAGGCCCGATCGCATTATCGTCGGCGAAGTGCGGGCGGGCGAGGCGTTCGATATGTTGCAAGCCATGAATACGGGCCACGACGGTTCGATGACCACGGTTCACGCCAACACCGCGCGCGACGCCCTACGACGCGTGGAGCAGATGATCGGCATGGCCGGCATCGAGATATCGCCCCGCTCCGTCCGTCAGCAAATCGCCTCGGCGATCGAGGTGGTCATCCAAGCCGAGCGGATGGATGACGGCCGTCGTCGCGTCGTCTCTATTTCCGAGGTCGTCGGCATGGAAGAAGAGGTGATCACCATGCAGGACATTTATCTATTCCGCCGCAAAGGCCGCGGGCCCGCCGGCGAGATACTCGGCGACTATGAGGCCACGGGAGTGCGACCTAAGCTGATGCAGGTTTTGCAGGGCCGCGGCATTGAACTCGACCCGCAGATGTTCGCGGCGCCGTGGAAGGCCTCGTAACGCCATGATGTTCTATTTCGCGCTGATTTTATGCTTCGTGGTCGTGGTGACCGTCGTTGTCACTGTCGCTCAAGTCGTCTTTCAGATCAGTGATCAGAACCGCCAAGTCAATCGACGCTTGACGCTGATGGCGTCGGGCATGTCACCCGACAAAGTCTACACGGCCTTGGTGCGCAAAGGGCCGATTGACGCCCTTTCGACGGCGGCTCCTGGTCTTGCCGAACGAGCTTCGCTCTATTGCCGCCAAGCCGGTCTTTCGATCGGGCCTTTGCGTCTGGCGATGATCGTCTCGCTGGTAGCGCTCGCCCTGTGGCTCTGCGCGCTGATCTTCCTGTTCCTCAAGAGCGCCGAAAGCCCGTTGGTAAACGGGGCCGTGTCTTTGGCGGGTGCGGCGGGCTTGTCGATCCTCGGCTGCGCGATGTGGATCACCGGTCGCAGAAAAAAGCGCCTGCGGATGATCGAACAGCAACTGCCGTTGGCCTTGGACATTGTTGTACGCAGTTTGCGCGCCGGTCACCCTGTGATCATGGCGATCAAATTGTCGGCCGCTGAAATGGGTGATCCGATCGGTTCGGAATTAGGATTGGTCGTCGACGAGACGACCTATGGGGTCGAATTTCGTCAGGCTCTCGCTAATCTCGCCGAGCGCACCGGCTCGCCCTATCTGCATTTCTTCGCCATCTCCGTGGCGATCCAGGCGGAAACCGGCGGAAATTTGGGTGAAATTCTCGGCAACCTCACCCAAACCATTCGCAACCAGCAAGCATTGCATTTACGCGTCGCCGCCCTGGCCAGCGAAGGAAAGATGTCCGCTTGGTTGTTAAGCCTGATACCCGTGGCCGTCGTTTCCATGGTGATGCTGACCCAACCGACCTACTATACCAGGGCGGCCGCGAATCCGATTTTTTGGGAAGTCGGCGCCGGGATTGCGGCGTTGTATGGAATCGGTCAATTTGCGATCTATAAAATCGTTAATTTCAAATATTGAGGTCGGAGCATGTCAATCGCCATTTTGATCGCTCTTTACGCCGCAATTTTTGCCGCCGTTGTGGGCGCCGTTTGGTTTGTGTCGCGCGAATTACAGGTTTCGCGCGGCGTCGGGCGACGATTGCGCGGTGAGGTGGCGGTCAAGGTAGAAAAAAAGGCCACGCCCCTTTTTAGACCGCAAACGGTGAAGAGTCCGTTTTTGGTCTGGATCCAAGAGTTGTTTCTCACCGACTCGAAGGAACGGCAGGGCCTCAGTCGTAACCTTCACCAAGCTGGTTTCGATTCTCCGTCCGCGCCGGCGATTTACAAGTCGACGCAATTATTTCTCGCTGTGGTGCTGCCGGTCGGATTTGTGATCGCGATGCGGTTTTCTGGAAAAGAACTCTCGGTATTCAAGATGATCGCCGGCTGCGGGATATTTCTCGCGATGGGTTATTTGGGTCCGTACCTGTTTGTAAAGAACGCCGGAAAGGATCGGCAAACCAAACTTCAAGACCAGTTTCCTGATGCTCTGGACCTGACCGTGGTCTGCGTTGAAGCCGGCTTGCCACTCGAGGCGGCGTTTATTCGGGTCGGTGGCGATACGAGGGTGTCGCATCCGCGAATATCGGAAGAATTTCGAACCGTGACCGAAGAGCTCCAGGCCGGGCGCACGCGGGCTGAAGCGCTCCATAGTTTTGCGAATCGAACGCAGGTCGATGTCGTT